>JBDSAM010000273.1:0-3544 GCA_039922135.1 Blastocatellia bacterium | reverse complement strand
GCGCGTGCGAATCAACAGGCAGGCCATCTTCGGCGGCAAAGCGGCGGTGACGGCTTCGGCATGGCCGTAAAGCGTGACGAGAATAGCTCCGACCAGATTAATACGATTGGCGCAGTCTTCGATGCTGCTGCCCTGCACCCGAAAGCCCGTGGCATTTCTGATCTCAGCAATCAGGATGTCGCGAAATTCGGCATCCGGGTCAATCACCAGAAAGTGATCCGGCGGCTGCAACCGCAGCCAGTGTTTGATGCGCGATTGCACTTCGGCCAGTGAAAACCCTTTGCGCCACGCGACCTGTAAAAACTCCACGATTAGATTATCCAGGCCAAGCTGCGATTCCAGTTCAACCTGGCGAGCGAATTTGCGCGCATAGATGCCGCTACCCGCACGCATCTCTACCCAACTTTGCTCAGTCAGTTCGCGATAGGCGGCGCTGACCGTGTTCGAATGAATATGCAGGCGGCGCGCCAATTCGCGCGTGCTGGGCAATCGTTGGCCCGGCTGTAAATCCTGGCTCAGAATCGCCAGCTTGATCTGCGCCGTCAATTGCTCGTGGATCGAGACATCTCCATCTTTTGAAAGCCAAAAATGCATATCGGGATGACCAGCGTTGCCGGAAAAGTTTTCAAGATTGTTCTGCGCCAGCCCGGCACCTACCCGGCACCGGCTATGACAACCGATGCTTTTAACTCACCTGGCGCTAGCTGGCAATGAACTCACACAGTGACAGAATAAGAACCAATCAAAGATTCTCTGGTTCGCTTGACACCATAGGCACTGATAAAGATACTAACGCCCGTTCGTTGACAAAGCGGAGACATGGCCGAGTGGCTGAAGGCGGCGGTTTGCTAAACCGTTGTAGGGGCTAAAACCTCTACCGAAGGTTCGAATCCTTCTGTCTCCGCCAGTTTTTATAGATACCTAGACATTGCTATACTCGCCTCGCTGCTCAACCGGCAGCGAGGCTTTTTCACAATCAGCGCGTGGCGATTTCCGGCGGATTGCTCCACGATAAACACTGCTAAAGAGCCTACCGGAAATCCAACCAGACAATTCCAGACAGAATCACGAAGACCTCGCGCTACTGAAATAACGCGAGGTCTTTTCCATTGCGGATTGCGGATTGCGGATTGAGGATTGCGGATTCAAGACAGTTGAAGAATCCGGTCATCAAGAAATCGCAGTTACGAGTGATGCGGTGCGGAAAAACCAATCCGCAATCCGCAATCCGCAATCGTTATGGATAACTTTCGACAATTCATTCAGGAAGATCGCGTCCGCGTCTTTGACGGCGCAATGGGCACGATGATCTACAGCAAGGGCGTGTACATCAATCGTTGCTACGATGAACTGAATCTTTCAGCGCCCGATCTGATTCACGATATTCACCGCGAATATCTGAAGGCAGGGGCCGAGATCATCGAAACCAACACCTACGGCGCGTCACGGTTGCGGCTGGCCGAACAAGGCTTGGATGACAAGCTGCAGCAGATCAATGTTTCCGCCGCGCAGATCGCCAGCAAAGCCGTCAAGGCCGCCAATCACGAAGCCTTTGTCGCGGGCGCAATTTCGCCGCTCGGCATTCGCATTGAGCCGTACGGCCCGACTTCAGTAGAAGAAGCGAAAGACCTGTTCAAAGAACAAGTCGCGGCGCTGCTGGAAGGCGGCGTGGATTGTTTCGTGCTAGAGACCTTCCAGGATTTGGCTGAGATGCATCAGGCCATCCGCGCCGTGCGCGAATTGAGCGAACACGTCATCTTCGCGCAAATGACAATCAACGATCTGGGCGAAACGGCATACGGCACTTCGCCGGAAATCTTCACTGAACGGCTGGATAAATGGCTGGATGAAGCCGGAGCCGACGTCATCGGGCTGAACTGTTCCGTCGGCCCGCAGATCATTCTGGAAGCCATCGAAAAGATGCGCGAACGCACCACGCGCCGCCTATCCGCCCAGCCAAATGCCGGTTTGCCGCGCGAAGTCGGCGGCAGAAAGATGTACATGGCTTCGCCGGAATATGTTTCGAAGTATGCCAAGCGGCTGATCAACAGCGGAGTTAAATTCATCGGCGGCTGCTGTGGCACAACGCCTGACCACATCAAACTGATTGTGGATGCTGTGCGCGCTGCCAGTCCGGGTCGGCGCACAATCAATGCAATTACTGTCGAAGAACAATCCGCCGGAGTCCAGCCCGTGCCCTTAGCCGAACGATCCCGTTTCGGCAACAAACTTGCCAACGGTCAATTCGTCACCAGCGTTGAAATTGTCCCGCCCAAAGGTTCTGACCCGACGGCAATGCTGAAAGGCGTGCGCAGTCTGAAAGAAGCGGGCGTGGATGCGGTAAACGTGCCCGACGGGCCACGTGCGCAATCGCGTATGGGAGCGCTGGCCGTCTCGCTGATCATCGAACAGCAAGTCGGCATTGAAGCCGTTACGCATTACTGCTGCCGCGACCGCAACCTGCTGGGAATGCTGTCAGACCTGCTGGGCGCGGCGGGCCTGGGACTGCACAACTTTTTGATTATCACCGGCGATCCGCCAAAGATGGGGCCGTATCCGAACGCCACTGCCGTTTTTGACATTGACGCCATCGGCTTGACGAACATGGTCAACCGGTTGAATCACGGTCTGGATCCCGGAGGCAACCCAATAGGCCAGCCGACAAAGTTCGTCATTGGCGTTGGCGTCAATCCCGGCGCACTGGATTTAGATCACGAAATCCGCCGCTTTGAATGGAAGGTCGAAGCCGGCGCGGAATACGCCATCACGCAGCCGGTCTTCGACGTGAAGCAGTTGAAGGAATTTCTGAAGCGCATCGAACACTGCCGCATCCCCATCGTTCCAGGCGTCTGGCCATTGACCAGCTTCCGCAACGCGGAGTTCCTGAACAATGAAGTTCCCGGCATCAGCGTGCCGCCTGAAATTCTGGAACGCATGCGCAAAGCAGAAGACGGCGCGGCAGCTTTGAAAGAAGGCGTCAAGATTGCTCAGGAGATGTTGATGGAGTTGCGGCCATACGTGCAGGGCGTGCAAGTCTCAGCGCCCTTCGGCAAGATTCCACACGCGCTTGAAGTGTTTGAAGTATTGAAATAGCGGCACACCAATCAACCCAACAAAGGAAAACATTATGAAAAAAGTTCGTCTTCTCAGCATCGGCATTCTCATCGGCTTGTCGTTTGCTGCGGCAGCCAGTTACGGCACAAGCTACGGCAAAGGCCCATCACGGCGCTACATCAACTTGCCAAACCGCAACGTTCAAGCGCCCTTCAGCGACGGCGTGCTGGTAGGCAACTCGCTTTACCTGGCCGGGCGGCTCGGCCTTGACCCAAAGACCAATCAAATTCCCAGCGACATTGAACAGGAAGCCCGCTTGATGCTGGATGGTTTCAAAGATGTGCTGGGCCAGGCGGGAATGACGATGGACGATCTGGTGACGGTCACGCTCTACTGCCCGGACCTGACGCTGTTTGAAAAGTTCAACGGCGTTTATCGCAGCTACTACAAAAAAGACTTCCCTGCCCGCGCCTTTATCGGATCAGGCACG
>JBDSAM010000272.1:0-3687 GCA_039922135.1 Blastocatellia bacterium | reverse complement strand
AAATTTAATCAACCGGAGAATCCCATGCCTGCCAGAATCGCTTCTACCGCACAATTACCTGTTGCCCCAAAAACCAGCTTTCTGGATTTAACGCCGCCACATTGGGCCGCGCGAGGATTGGCGTGGGCGCTGATCACCGTCTTTGTGCTGGGCGCGATTGCATCGGTCGCCATCACGATGCCGGAAAAAGTTACGGCGCAGTTCGTGCTGGTTCCGGTGCGCGGAGCCGATCCGGTCAAAGCCACACGCGGTGGCGTAGTCGTGCAGGTTTTGGCCAGTGAAGGCCAAACTGTCAACAAAGGCGACATTCTGATCACGCTGCGGTCAGAGGCTGCCGGAGAACGCACGGCGGAATTGCAGACCATTCAAACGCAACTGGCCGGCGCGGGAACAAGCGCCATCAATGCGCGGCAGAAATTCGATTCGCTGCGGGGGGCTGACGAACAAGAGATTCGCAAGCTGGAAGGCCGCTTCGAACACCTGAACACTCTGATTGCGCACAAACGCAGCCAACTTGGACTGACCAAACAGATGGCCGACAGCTTTGAAAAACTCTACCGCGAAGGCATCGCAAGTCAGGCGCAGCTAACCGGCAAACAGATCGAAGTCAGCGAACTGGCGTCAGAAGTGGAACGCCTGGTTATTGAACAGCGCGACGTGAAAATAGATAGCGAGAAGTTAAAGCTGGAATCCTCAGCGCGTCGAACTGATTTTCAGGAAGGCGAACGCAAGCTGAAAGAGACAACCCAGACCAGTGAAATTCGCGCGGGCGCATTGCAAGCAGGCCTGGCCAACACGGACGGCAATCAAGTGCGACTGATTGCCCCCTGCACTGGTACGATTTTGAAATTGCGAGTGAAAGACACGGGCGCGGTCGTCAATGAAGGCGAAACGCTGGCTGAGCTGTCCTGCGGTGGCGAACAACTGGTGGCCGAATTGATCGTCCCTGAATCAGGCGTCAGCAAGCTGAAGATGGATCAGGGAGTGAAGCTGAAATTCGATGCGTTTCCCTATCAACGCTACGGCGTGAAATACGGACGGCTGACATGGCTCAGCCCGGCCAAAGGCGAAAGCGAGGGGGCGCAAGCTTCATCCAGTTTTAAAGCTCGCGTTGAATTGACGGACAAAGAGATTATCATCAAAGGCCAATCTAAACATTTCGCCCCCGGCATGATCGGCACAGCGGAAATTGTCGTCGGCAAACGAACGCTTGTTAGTTACGTCTTCGAACCGATCAGGCAGTTGCGCGAGAACATGAGCGATGCGCCCTGAAGTCTCGGCGGATGCGACCCTGAGGGCTTGGCAATAAGTCACGTTCGGAGGCTGACAAATCAAAGGAAGAGAACAAAACGATGACCATCATTGCGATAACCCTGTTTATGGTGCCATTCACTGGCCTTTGCATATTCATTCTGCTGTGGGGGATTTCCGATCTACGCAAACGGAAGCGCGAAACTCCGGGCGATGCGGCAGTCAAACAGACGCCAGACAGATGAATCCTTGCAGCCCCGGTCGCCATCGCTCCCGATTCCGCGCCGAATTACTTTTGGCTGAGCACCCAGACATTCGCTTCGGAAATGTCCTGCGCGAAATAAAGGGTGCGCCCGTCACGGGGCATGGCAAACCACGTGATTTGATAGGGTGGACGGGCCAGCAGTTCGCGATCCTTCCCGGTCCGAGGATCAATGACAAAGAGCTTGCCGTCGTTTAAGGAGAGTACCCGACGGCCATCGTCGAACCAGGCATGGCGTTCGCCAGGGGAGTCGCTAATATGCTCGAATTGTTCCGTTTCGAGGGAGTAGGCTTTGGTAAACGCTGACGAATCTATGTTAGCGCGCCACCCGCCGATGATCCGTTTGCCATCCGGCGACCAATCGCGCGGCCAGAAGCGAATCTGCGCGTCATAAGGAAGCTGCTGGCCGCGCGTCGGCAACGTCCAGGCTAGATCAACGACAAACATCGCAGTGCCGGATGAAGAGTTCAGGCGCAGCGTATAAGCCAAACGGTCACCGAAGGGCGACCAGTTTGGGAAAAAAGCTTCGCCGTCGCCGGCTATTGTCACCTGCTGATGTCCGCTACCGTCACGATTGATAAGCCAGATTTGCCAGCGGCCCCCGCCGCGATTCGAATAGAAGGCAATGCGATTGCCGTCGGGCGACCATCGGGGGTAACGCTCCTTGTCGTCATCGTCGGTCAGCTTCTGCGGCTGTGCCGTGCTGTCAGTCTTGACCAGATACAAATCTTCCCGGTTGCCAACGGTGGCGTTGTAAACCAGCCACTTCCCATCAGGCGAAACGTCAGGGTAATAGGTCTGCCACGACGTTTCAGTGATGGTGAAATCCCCCTTGGCAGTTACCGCTTCGCGCCCCGGCCAAAGAGTGTCAAAGGCGACGCTGGCCAGACGGAATCGCGGGCGCAGATCAACAAAGGCCAGTTGTTTGCCATCCTTGGAAAAACTGATGTGCTGGCTGAAGCCGGAAGGCGTGGGTACAAGTTCCGGTTTGCCTAATGTCTTACCAGTTTGTTCATCAATCGGCACGCGCCACAGGTTCATCACGCGCGTGCGGTCGCTGGCAAAATACAGGTATTTGCCATCAGGTGACCAGACAGGGTTCCAGTCATTCCACGCATCGTCAGTTACCGCTACCGGTTCGCCACCTTGCGCCGGAATCGTCCAAATGTCGCGTTGCGCGTCACGGTGCTGTCCCCAGTAAGCGATGCGGTAACCGTTCGGCGACCAGGTGGGCTGGGCGATGTCGCGCTCCGCGATGATGCGCTGCTGGCCGGTTTCGACGATCACCGCCCGCAGCCTGTGCGGGACAAGAGCACGGCTGCGCGGGTCTGAGATTGGCTCTTCGGTATAGATGATCTCTTTCCCATCTGGAGACCAGGCCGGATGATAAGCCGCTTTATCAGTCAAACGCCTGGCCGATTCGCCCGAAGCGCCCATCACAAAGATGCCGCCGCCGTCACGTTCGGAGCGGAAGCCGATCCATTTGCCGTCAGGAGAAAAAGCAGGCTGCGTGTCGTGATTGTGGAAATCTTTCGTCAAGTTCTGAGCGTTGCTGCCGCCGACGCGCTGCAACCAGATGTCGAAATCGCCCTGACGGCTGCGGCGCGCATAAACGATCTCTTTGCCGTCGGGCGAAAGGCTCGGGAACAATTCTTCGCCGGGAAAGTCGGTGATCTGCATCTGGTCAGCGCTTTCCCACGCTGACGCCACTATCTGCCTCGCGCTCCACAGCCGCCAGCTAGCTGCCATCACCGCCGCCAGTAAAACCAACACTCCGGCGACCAGAGGTGCTTTTCGTTTCCAGACGGATGGCAAGGGAACAGCCTGCGAATCGCCCGCGCGCGCAGCATTAAGATTTGGCAGGTTTGGCAGGTTTGGCGCGCTGACGGCATGTGACAGCGAATCCAGTTCGCGCTCGAACCGCTTCAAATCCGCGCGTAGATCGGCGGCTGTTTGGTAGCGCAGTTCGCGATCTTTTTCGAGCGTGCGGCCAACGATGCGTTCAAGTTCAGTATTCACCTCCGGTCGCAGTTGCGTGACGGGTATTGGCTGATGATGAACGATGGCATCGAGCGTCGCCGCGGTCGAATGTCCTTTGAACGGCGGCGCGCCGATGATCAGTTCGTAAAGCAGCACTCCAAAGCTGAAGAGGTCGCTGCGTGCGTCCACCTCCT
>JBDSAM010000271.1:0-6510 GCA_039922135.1 Blastocatellia bacterium | reverse complement strand
TTGAAGCGCGCCATCTCGGCTAGGCAGAAGGCTTTCAACTCTTCTTCACCCACGACTTCATGCGTCAGCGCCGGCTTCAACCGCACAGCCGCCGCGACCTCTTCGCCGAAAAACTCGCTTTTGATTGCGTAAACATAGGCATCCGAAACCGCCGGATGCTGGCGCAACAAATCCTCGACCTCTTTGGGCGAGATGTTTTCGCCGCCGCGAATGATAATGTCTTTGATGCGTCCGGTGATGCGCACATAACCGTCAGCATCCATCGTCGCTTGATCACCGGTGCGCAGCCAGCCGTCATCATCAATTGCTGCGCTCGTGGCTTCCGAGTTGTTGTAATAACCTTTCATCACGTTGTAGCCGCGCACGCAGAGTTCCCCGGCCTGATCTATGCCCAATGTTTCGCGCGTGGCCGGATCAATGATCTTTACTTCCATTTCAGGTAAAACCTGCCCGACTGTCTGCGTGCGATGTTCCAGCGAATCATCGCGCTTTGTCTGAGTGATGCCGGGCGAGGCTTCGGTCAGGCCGTAAATGATCGTGATCTCGCCGAGGTTCATTTCAGCGATGGCGCGCTTCATCAAGGCTTCAGGACAGAGCGCACCTGCCATCACGCCGGTGCGCAGAGACGAGAGGTTGAAGCGCGCGAACTCCGCATCCTCCATCTCGGCCAGAAACATTGTCGGCACACCGTACAGCGAAGTGCAGCGTTCGCGCTCGACGGTTTCCAGGACTTTGCGCGCGTCAAAGTATTCAATCGCGCACAGGCAAGCCCCATGCGTATAAGCTCCCAGCACGCCGATCACGCATCCGAAGCAATGAAACAGCGGAACGCACAAACACAACCGATCCTGGGGCGTGTAATTCAAGCCTTGCGCCATCCAGTAACCGTTGTTGACGATATTGCGGCTGCTGAGCATGACGCCTTTCGGAAAGCCCGTTGTGCCGGACGTGTACTGCATATTGATGACGTCATCCGGCTCAATTTGGCTTTCGCGTTCGTCTAATTCGGCTTCGCTTACATCTTCCGCCTTCTCTCGCAATGCCTCGTAGTGGATCAAGTCTTCCGGACAATCATCGCCTTCACCACGTGGGATGAAGATGGCTTGTTTGAGATGCGGCAAGGCTCCATTTCCAACCGCGCCGATCTGGCGCAACGCACTGATGTAATCCACATCTTTGAATCCACGAATGGCGATGACCGTCGCCGCTTCGCTTTGCCGAAGCAGGTAATCAACCTCATGCGCTCGCAAGGCCGTATTAACCGTCACCAGCACCGCGCCGATCTTGGCCAGCGCGAATTGCAGAACCACCCATTCCGGCACGTTTGTCGCCCACAGTGCCACGCGCTCGCCACGTTCGACACCGCACGCCATCAGGCCGCGCGCAATTAGACGAGCCTCAGCTTCCAGTTCGGCAAAGGTCAAGCGCAGATTAAGGTCGGCGTAAACCAGCGCTTCATTATTTGGAATGGATTGGGCCAGGCGCGTCAGCAGCGCGCCGACTGTGACATCTCGATAGGGCGGGAGCGGAGTATTCATTTGAGTAGGCTTTGTGAATGAGAAAAAGGACAAAGCCAGCAGAACTAACTTTGCCCTTTTTTTTGTCTTGCGCACTTTGGAAAACAGAAGCTTCGCGCTTCGTTTTCAGCAAGCGGAGGCGCTTGCGTACCCAGGCTATCTGATTTCAGACATCGCGGCGATGTAACAGCCACGCGCCGTTGCAGTCAGAGGGTCGCTGGCCATGCGCACATCGGAAATCTGCACGGGGAAGCCGCTGCCTTTGATTGCAGCTTCGAATTTTTGCAGAAAGCCGCGTGGGCGTGCCGTGCCGCCAGACAGCACGATGGGCATCGGGCGATCTATCTTTGGCAATTGCCGCGAGTTCTCGAACTCATCGCGCAGCTTGTTGACTAGGCTGTTGATCACTTCTTCGTAGTAAATGTGCAGGGCGCTGGTGATCTTGTCTTTCGGCTGGCGCGACAGGTCCAGGGATTCCTCTTTGGTCAAACGGACGCGGGTAATGGTTTCGTCAACGACCGCGGCTACGCTGGAGTCAATGTAATCGCCAGCGATCGGAATGCTGAAAGAAAGCATTGGGACAGACAGGAACGAAACGCATACGTTGCACATGCCGCCGCCGCAACTGATGCCGATGCCGGTGAAGTTTTCGTTCTGCAATTCGGCGAAGACAACGGCAAGGCCCTCGTTGACGGCCTTGGCTTCATATCCAAGCGATTGCAGGAAATTCTTCAGGATCGCTTCATGATAAACCAGATTCGTATCTGCGCCCTCGCCTTTGCCCGGCACGCTGAAGCAGAGTAGTTCGTTTTTCTTTGCCCGCGGAACGATGGATTCGATGATCGCCTGGATGATCTGCTGTCCCATCGGTTCCTGCGGATTGAGCACGCCGAACTGCATGGGACGGCGCGGGACGGCGTTGAAGAAGCTGGCAAAGCGTTCGGAATCGGCGCCGAAGACATACAGCTCTTTGCCGTTGCGGTGATAGACCATCTTGTTCTGTTGCAGGATGGCCTCTGTCATTTTTGAATATGGCACGCCGACGAAGGCGTTCAATTGAGTCTGTGCTTTGTGGCCGCTGGCGCCGCCTGCCATGACAATGCGGCTGGTGCCGACGTCCAACCCCAACGCGCTGACCTCTCCGTCAGCTTCACCCGTTGTTGGTTTATTCTCTTCAGCCATTTTTCCTCCGGATCTAATTTTGTTTGGTTTATTGCTCAATATGGCCATGCGACGGCCTCTTTAAGGAATGAAGGGATCAGTGCTGGAAGCAGCCAAGGCGTTCGCTTCCCGCAGGATTTGGTTGCGCGGGCACGGGATGCTGATAGCTTTCCGCCCTGCGCCGCATCACAATTTTTTCAATTATTGCTGCCAGTTTCGGCGGCTTCGACTGCGCCGGACGGTTGTCTGACAATCACAGATTTATTATCAGCATTGAATGTAGCATGCAGCTTACGGGCTTTTTCGATTTGTGTCACGTACCGGTCGCGCAAGCGCCGGCGCAGGACTTCAACATTCACGTGTAACTTTTCGGCGTGCTTATTGAACTCTTCCTCTGCCGCGATAGCTCCAGGCCACAAAGTACGCCCGAGCTTTTCCAGAGTCTCTTCGTCATAGACGAATCCATAGTCGCTCATGTTTGGCGGCTGGACTTTGTATTTATCAGACAATCCCATTGCCTCGAAGGGAAAGTTGCGCACCCAGTCGTGATGAAACGCGATCAGCATCTTGTCAGGATTGACCGAAACCAGACCATGCGTCGTGCAGTTGGCATCGTCAATACCGTACTTGCCGCGCAACATGTTGGTCAGCGTGCGCCCGGCGCTGATCTGAGCTTCAGTCAATGTTTCTTGCAACGTTCCGGCGCTGACCGTGGATTCGAAGCAGATGCCGATAAAACTTTCATTCAGGCCGATGTATTCATATTTGCTGTCGGCCCAGATGGAGTTCCCGGCGTGATGCGCGGCGTGGTCATCGCGCACGACGCGGTAGACTTCGCCGTAACGGTCAATCAAATAGTTGTATGACTTTTTTTGGCGAATCCAATCTAACAGTCCCATTGAACGGCGCTGGATCGAATCATTGTTGTCAGAGATGAAGGGGACGATGTCGCTTTCAGAAGTGTGGTAGACGATGCCAACAATGTCATGGCGCTCAACTTCGCCATCAGTTTCGGAACCGCGCGGAATTGTGTAATAGCCGCGCGGGTGATTCTCAGTCTCGTACTTGGTCAGAATGCGGCAACCATTGCTGTAGCGTTCATGTTCGTTGGTGCGTTCGACCAGCCAGACTTTTTCAGGCTGATACCCATATTTAGCCGGGGTAAAGTCGTTCGCCCTCCCCTGTCCGCCGGGAGTCACTATGATTGGAGCTTTGCCAGTTTTGTATTTACTGACGAAGTAGGCGTTGACATTGCGTGCCGACCAGGTCGCCGTCATATATAAGCCCAAGAGCGTTACGCCTACCAGCAATACGCCAAGTGCGTAAAACGCGTGGCGGGTTTGATGGACAAACGTGTAGGCGCGGGCGGAAAATGGGACTTGCAGGCGTTCGATGGCGCGTTGGCTTTGCGGCGACAGCGTGGGAGCAAGGGCTTGCAACTCTTCCACGATTGCGCTGTAAAACCGGGCTTCGAGAACCCAATCGTAAAACCGGGTGTTTTCCAGAAACTGAAAACGGCGCAGCGACTGACGAAGATGCTCCTGCCGCGCGCGTTGTTTGGCTAGAGTGTTGTTGAGAAAGCGCAGGCGGGCGACGGGGTTTTCGAAGAGCATCGCATATCGCTCAACGATCTTCGAATAGATTTGCGCTGGGTCAGAGCCGTTTTTACTGCGTCCAGCCTGATTAGACTGGCTGGACGCAGTGCTTCCGGCCGCGTCGCGGCGATCAGGTGTTTGGCGTTGATTGTGCAAGCCGATGATCTCTGTTTTCAATGCACTACTCTTCTACTGAGAAGCCGGCTGTGGATTGCTGGCGGTGTAACTACTTCTTGTCCGCTTGCGCGTTCTCAAACTCTATTTCCCAACAGTGGTGATAATGAACTCTTGCACAGCGCCTTGTGCCTTCAGTTGATTAGCGTGCTTCGACGCCTCTTCGCGAGATTTGAAGCCGCCGATCTGAACGCGGTACCAGGTTTTGCCTCCGACCTCCGCCTGCACGATTCTGGCATCCACTCCGGACTGGCGCAGACGCGAAACGCGATCGTTGGCCTGCCCCTGATCACTGAACGATGCGATCTGAATGGTCAAATTGCCTTTGTTCGGCATGGCGGGGGCGGCATTGTTTGCTGGCGGAGTCTTAACGATCGGACCTGTTTTGCCTTCGGGAGTGCGTTCAATCGGCGTGATGACAACCTGTTTGGAATTTGGTGGAGGTTGCGCCGTCTGTTTATTCGTGCTCAGCGGGACAGTTTGCGTGTCAGCAGTGGCCGGTGATGCCGGAGCGGGCTTGGCGCTTTCGACCGACGTTTTCACTTCAGGCGGTTTACTATCCCTGGCATCGGGCACGGCAGCCGTCGGATAGGTAGTCGTAGGAGAAATTTTAGGATTTGGAGTGGTCTCGCCATAAGGATCGAAATCACCTTTGCGCTTGGCGATCTTATCACCCAGAAAATAGTACGCCACGCCACTAAGCAAGCCAAAAACGATAACTCCCAAAGCCACGCGAGCCAGCAGCGCGCCACGATTGGAAGAGAAGCGACCGTTCTGTTCCTCTTCGTCATCTGCGCTTTCTGGTAGCACAGGCCATCCCATAAACTCCGGCTCCGGCGTATTCCCATAATCCTGAGTTGATCGCTGCTGACGATTCTGGCCTGTGGAAACGTCTTCAGTAGGCACAGTCGGTTTTTTCTCTTGCGACTGAAAATTATAGCTGGCTGGGGCATCGTAGCTAGGCATCGCGAAGACATCTTCGAATGCCGTGGTTGGTTCGTTGCCCGCTTGATAGGCTGGTTGCGCTAAGCGCGGAATGTCGAGCACATCGTCAAATTCATCGCCGACGCGGGTCGCATATGCGTCCGGATTTGGCACATTCGGATTGCCCGCCTGGCTGTTTGGAAGAGGGGGCAGCGGCTGGCTGTTTCCCATATTGCCGACGAATGGCAACCGCGCGGTTTGCCGTTTCCCATTGCTATCCAGCTCCAAACCCTGATCTTGTTTCACCTCGATGATCGTTGCGCAGCGCGCGCAAACGACTCGCAGAGAATCAGCTTGATTCTCATATTGGCATTTCGGACAGATGATTTTCATATCCTCACTCCCACAGTTATTAGGTTAGGGGCACGAATCGTTGCTGCCCGCAAAAGTCAGCACTCAGTCCGACATTTATCTGTTAGTTCGCGTGATCTGAATAGGGGCGCGCGATGGTCTGATGTTGAGCGCTGGGAGGCGTGGTCGGATTGCCGCTTTTCTCGGCGCAAGACGCCAGCAATGTTCACGGGGTTGTCTCAAATGGTAGCGACAGAAAAATAAGACCTGAAAGAAGGACGTAAAAGAACCAGTTTTGAGTTTTAGCAGCTGCTACGATCAGTACCTGATCTTTCGTCTGTTGTTTGAAAGAAGCAAGCCAAGACTTTGCTTGCCGGTCGCGGATTGTAGCGCGAGCAGTAGGGGGAGGCAAGGACAAAAAGTTAATGGACGGTAGCTTTTGAGAGGAATCGGTGATTTGGGCATTGCTCCAAAACGATGCCCTGATCCTTTTATTTGATCCGTTAAACCCGCGTACAAACGAAACCTTTCCAGAAAAATTATGAAGACAAAGAAAATCCGCTCACGTGACGAACTCACGTGAGCGGATTTTAGTTTTGATGATTGAACCAGTAGCAATTAGCGTCCGCGCGGATTGAGCTTCGGCCGCGTTGGCAGCGCATCGCGACCGAAGACTTCGTTGATCGGATACCAAAGGCCCTGCGTTGCGAACGGAACGTATTCAAAGCCGCGCTGGTATGGATCGTCATGTAGCGTCTTGGTGTAATCAATGCCAAGCGCCGAGTAGA
>JBDSAM010000270.1:0-2706 GCA_039922135.1 Blastocatellia bacterium | reverse complement strand
GGCGCGTTGCGAGGGTTGGGCATAATGCTCAAAGCTTCTGCTGGGGCTGATGCGCACCGCCGCGCGACGCAGGAAGACATCGAACGTTTCCTGAATCGGCCCGATGCCGTTCGGCCGCCAAGCCGTCCATTGCCGACGCCGCCTGGCGATCCGATTGGAGCCGCTGGAAGATCAAATTGAATGTGAGGCTGTTTTGGTATGGCGGAGAGATCTGGCCAATCGCTACACTCCGATTATTGGCGCTCGGCTACGCGGGAATCGTGGGTGCCCATCGGCCACCATCGCACAACAAATGAAACGCCGCCTTGGCCAAAGACACGCACCGTGGCAGTGCGCCAGCCGTTGCTTGCGCTGGGCGGTTGAACAATACCGATGCGGTTGCGGTAGACGCGCGGAATTTCCAGGATGCCGGGTACACCGGGCAAATCAATCGTCACTTCGCGTTCGCGGGTGACCGAACCGCTCCATTGAATCAGCTTAGGGCCCAGACGTCGCGGCTCCTGGCTATCATCAATATCTGCATCTTGTTCTCTGGGCTGACGACGCGAATTGCTTGCGCCTTCGCTGCGGTTGCGGCCGAGGATAACCCGTTCCCGACGCGACGCTGAAGCTTCCGTATCCGGACTGCCAGCGGTACGGCCAGCATTGATGCTGTCGCGGTTCAGCTGGTCATTATTTTCAGGGTTTTCAGGCTTGCGCGAAGCCTGTGCGACTTCAGCGGGTTCGGGTGGTGGCGGATTGCTGACTTGGGGGGCGCGGACAGCAGGTGTTGGTGCGGGCCGCGTTTGTGGTTGCGATTTGGCGACGGTTTGCGGCGTTGCCTTTGTCATCACCGGTTTTGCCGGGGGTGATGAAATGGGCGGTTGTTTTGCCTGAGCTTTTGTAGCAACGGCAGATGATGATGGATTTACTTCAGACAATTTGGCCGCGCTGCTTATCTGCACTGTCGAAGGAGCTTTCTTACTCGCAATGCTTGCAGAGTTGTCCGATGGAAGTTGCGCAGCTAGTTCCAGCGAATCGGCATCGCTGGCGGTTGCCCCCGCAATACTTGGCGAAGGCGAGGGCAGCGCATTGACGTTCGCCGTGCGGGCCACAGGCGAGCCGGTAAATCGCGACGCCAGCCAATTCTTACCGAATAACAATCCTGCCGCTGCTGCAACCAAGACAACTGCGGCTGCCGCAACAGCGACGCGGCGGCGGCGGCGGCGAACTACCAGCAAACGGTTATCCAAACTGTCAGGCGATTCATCCTCCAACGTATTCTCAACTTCGTCTGACGCTACATCCTCTGCCTGCAATGGGACAAAGACCTGACGCGCGCCGTGCCGCAAATCCTCCATCAATTGCTCAATATCCTGTTGCCGGTCTTCGGGATTCTTCGCCAGCATTCGCAGCACCGTTCTTTCCAGGCTGGCGGGAACGCCGGGGTTGAGTTGGCGCAATGGCGCGGGTTCAGCTTGAATCTGTTTGAGCGCGATTTCAGTCGGTGTGCGCCCATTGAAAGGACGCTCGCCAGCCAGCATTTCATATAGCACAACGCCCAGCGAATAGATGTCTGAACGAGCGTCCACCGCGCGGCTCTGGCATTGTTCCGGCGAGGCATAGGCTACCGTACCGCTCAAAACGGAATGCTGAGTCAGCGGAGGCGCGCCCGCTGGCTGCGGGAATTTGGCAATCCCAAAATCGATCAGCTTGGTATCACCTTCCAGCATGACGTTGCGCGGATTGATGTCGCGATGAACGATGTCGCGCGCGTGGACTTCGGTCAGCGCCGCACAGATGCCCAGCGCAATGCGGACGGCTTCCGCCGAATCCATCCTGCCTTTGGCATCCAATTCTTCGCGCAGGGTATAGCCGTGCAGAAACTCCATCACCACAAACCGCAGGTCTGCGCCCAGCATTCCCGTATCGTAAAAGCGCACGATGTTCGGATGCTCAATGCGGGCCAGCGTTTCAGCCTCGATGCGCATGCGTTCCAGCATCTCGTGCCAGTAATTGCGCGCCGCTTCGGCATCAATCGCATAGCTCAATTCGCGCTGCACAAGCTGCGCCGGATCGCTGACTTTGACTACGACGACGCGGTCGGTCTGCAAATCAGTCGCGGCGAAGACGGTCGAAAGCCCTCCCTGCCCCAGCCGCTTGTACAAACGATAGCGACCGGCGATGGTCTGGTTGAGCAGTTGCTGGAAGTCCGGCTCGTCGGCACGGGCGCAATGAGGGCAGAAAACAGCGAACTCTGGCAAGTCGCCGAAACAATGCGCGCAGCGATTCATGGCGTGCTCCTTGGTTTGGTTGAAAACCGGTTGATCGAAAAGGGTGGACCCAGTATAGGAGAAAAGTTGTCGCTTGTCAGGAAGAAGTTACAGATGGTGACGTGCTAAAAACGAGTTGGATAAGGGATGATTAGCCAGATTTTCTTTCTAAATCTTTTAGTTCTCTTTCGCTAGGCCAAGATCATACTTGAAGGTAATTCTAGCCAATACCTCCACTGGTATGCCGTTAATAGATGTTGGAGTAAATGTCCACTTATTTGCTGCCTCAATGCTCGCCTTGCTCAAAGCAGTAGGCCCTAAAATAGAGGGTCGTGTTTCAGAATTGATGCTGAGGTGAAGAGCAAACTCGGACAAGCTATTCTTCGGTGAATGTGTTTACGAAGAAGTCACTTGGCCGAGGTGTTCATCACTGAACATTAAGAAGAATGGCAAA
>JBDSAM010000269.1:0-3530 GCA_039922135.1 Blastocatellia bacterium | reverse complement strand
ACATACTCCCCAGAAACGCCGCTGCCAGCCAAGGCAATCCCGCTTTGAGTTTGATCGCTGCAATCAAACCAATCGTGCCCAACAGGCCGCTCAGGCCGTTCCAAAGCTGATAAACGTACCCTTCCTGATAGCCATGATAAATGCAGCCGACAATCGAAGCGGGCAACCGCAATGCGCTGAAGATCAAGATGACCGCCAGCGTGGGAGCAATCTCGCTGGCGGCTTCCGCAGAAGCAATATTGAATACGCGCGACCAGGAAACGAGCGGCAACACGATCATCCCGGCGACGATCACTCCCGCTGCCACTAGCGACGCTATCCAAAAGGTGCTGGCCACAGCCTCGCGCGCTGCTTCTTTGTCTTCGTCGCCATCTGCCATCGAGAGCGCATTAATCAGACTATTCGACAGTCCCAAGTCGGCGATGCTGACCCAGGCGATAAAACTGCTCAACGTCAGCCATAACCCGAACCGGTCTTTGCCCAGGTAATGCGAAGTCAACGGCAAAGTCGCCAGCCCAATCAGCATCGTCATTCCGCGCGCGACAAGTGTTGCCGCGCCAGTCAGCCCAGCGCGCGCCAGACGGCGATGGCCGCGCTCGACATCAGTTGCGTCATTGCGATGCAAGAATCTGGTGAGTTGGGAGCGCATTTCGTGAATGGTCATTGCGAATCGTAAAACGCTGCGATCTTTTCGACCACGTACTGCTGCTGTTCTGCAGTCAGTTCCGGATAGATGGGCAGCGACAGGCATTCGCGGGCGGCTTGTTCCGTGACGGGCAGATCGCCCAACTTGTAGACCAGAAACGCGAAGCATTCCTGCTGATGCAGGGGCAGCGGATAATAAATCTCAGCGCCGATGCCTGCGGCTTGCAGATAAGCTTTCAATTCGGCGCGGCGCGGACAGCGGATGGTGTATTGATGGAAAATATGGCGGCCATAAGCGTGCACTTTTGGCGCGATGATCTGGGTCAACCTGGCTTCTTTGAAAAGCTGATCGTAGCGCGCGGCGTTGGCTTGGCGGGCGGCAGTCCACTGATCCAGGTATTTCAATTTGACCTGCAACACGGTGGCTTGCAGCGCGTCCAGGCGACTGCAGATGCCGATGATCGAATGGTAATACTTCGGCTCCATCCCGTGAACGCGCAGGATGCTCAATCGCGCAGCTAGTTCATCATCGTTCGTAGTCATCATTCCGCCATCGCCCGCACCTCCCAAATTCTTCGACGGGAAGAAGCTGAAACAGCCTACCGCGCCCATTGAACCGGCGCGCCCGCTGATCTGCTCGCTATTAAAATCAGAGCCGATGGCTTGTGCGGCGTCTTCGATGATGTGCAGATTGCGTGCGTGCGCGACCTGCGTAATTGCATCCATTCGCGCGCATTGGCCATACAAATGCACCGGCATAATGGCTTTGGTGCGCGGGGTGATGGCCCGTTCGATCAGTTCAACGTCCAGGTTGAAATCGTCGTAGGCAATATCAACAAAGACGGGCCGCGCGCCGACACGCGTGATTGCACTAGCGGTAGCAAAGAAAGTGAAAGCCGTGGTGATCACTTCATCGCCTTCGCCAACGCCCAGCGCCATCAGCGCCATCAGCAAGGCGTCTGACCCTGAAGCGCAACCGATGGCATGCTTGACTCCGCAATATTCGGCGGCGGCGCGTTCAAAATCGGCTACGCCCGCGCCCATAATGAATTGTTGAGTATCGAAGACGCGCTCGACCGCCGCCATCATTTCATCGCGGATGGTTTGGTGTTGCGCGACCAGATCGAGCAAAGGAACTTTCATCGGTGATTCTTATCTCAAAGCTTCTTTAGCGTGCGCTGGCGGCCATGTTTTCCTGTTGCAAGCGTTCTTCGATCCACTTTCTGACCATCTCTTGATAGCCGGTTTCGCCCGCTGATTCCGCCATTTTTTGTAATGTCGCGACTAGTTGCGAAGGCAGACGAATTGTCTCAGGGACGTGAAGTTTGGCATGCTTCATTTGCTCATCAAACTCTGCGGGGTTCATTTGATGGTATTCCAGTTCCACTTTTTCTTGCTCTGCTTTGGACAGTTTGCTGAATTGCTTTTTCATCTCTTTCCTTTCTTTCCCGGTTTCAAATCCCAACCGGAGAAAATGCGGGCCAGTCCATCTTTCTTGTCCTGAAATACAAGTCGCAGCCGTCTGCCACGATGTGTTCGCCCATTCAGAATGTAGAGGTCTTTATATCGTCGCTCATCTCGATCAACCCAGTATTCATGAAAGAAGCATTCTTCCGCTTCTCCTGGGTCAATACCGTGGTCACGCAAGTGTTGGACGTTTCCGTTCTTCTTGTCCTCATCATCCCATTCAAACTTGTCCCATTTTTGCCTAGCCACGGGTGATTTCCTTCAAGAATTTTGACTAAACCGCTCATCGCCGGACATGAAATTAACTGTTGTCGCGAGCGCGACGACCAGTAGGAATAGTAAAGCATTAGCAGCGATCTGCAAGTTGAAGTCGAGGAAGCTGTGAATGCCAATCCCCAGCATTGCGACGTAGCCGCCAACCATCATCGCGCGGTCAAAGCTACGAGTTTGATGAAAATGTCGAAGTTGCTGTCGCAGGATGCGGATCAGTTCAAACAGAAACCACAGGCCTATCAATCCTCCGATCAATCCGGCATCCGTCAGCAGTTGCAGGTAATCGTTATGGGTCTGTTCCAGCCTTTCGTTTTTTACCGACGAATGGCCATACGCCGGATATGCTGTCGGGAATGCGCCCAAGCCGACGCCCGTCAGTGGGTGATCCATGAACATTTGCCACGCGCCGCGCCAATATTCCGTTCGCGTCACCACAGAGTATTCGCCCTTGCCTTCACGAAGTGAGCCAAACCGTTTCACGATCGGTTCGAATCCAATCCACAACGCCAGCAGCAGGACGGCAGCAGCCGCGCCGCCCAGCATCAATTTACTGCCCGCCATCGCCCGGTGTTCTGCCGCATCTTTTGAACGCCTGCGCACCACGGCAGCAATCAGCATCAGTGCCAGTACCTCTGCGCCCAAGGCCAGCATCCCTCCACGCGAGATCGAGAAAACAATCGCAACGGTCATCATCACTACGCTGAACAGCCATAACAGTCGCTGCTCAAAATTGATGCGAGTGAAGAGCAGATAGGCCAGTGGCAACGGCAGGATTAATTCGATCATTCCCGCAAAATGATTGTAATTGCCGAACGGCCCGTAAAACGCGATATAAGGCGAAACCGGACGTACCCAATATAGTTTGTTGTTGGAAGTCAGCCGCTGCAGGATTGCAAACAGCGAGACAGCAAATCCAAAAACCGTTAGAACTGTCAGCAGCTTCTTCCGGCGTTCCGATTGGCGCAACGTGTGCAGCGAGGCGATGAAGTAAATGGTCAACGACAACAGCTTGATCGTCGCTTCTTTTGTCGCCTGCGGATCAAGCGAGAGCGTGGGCGGTTTGAATTGCGAAGCCGCACCGAACGGAAGGAATTGCAGGAAACCGAAAACCACCAGCGCCAGAAGCGGCAGGGCGATCCGCCATT
>JBDSAM010000268.1:0-7047 GCA_039922135.1 Blastocatellia bacterium | reverse complement strand
ATTCAGAAATCGCCATCGCCTTTCCAAACTGGAAAGGCACTGAAACCGTGCTGGAAGCGCGCAAAGAGTATCGCAAGTATATCCAACCTGTGTTGTCAGTGGTCAGTGGTCAGCGGTCGGTGGTTGGTGAAGAGGAATCTGAAATCCGAAATTTGAAATCTGAGAGCCAACAGGTTCGCCCGGTTGAAGAGATCAAGCGAGAAATTGGCGAGCGCACATCAGATTTCAGCCTGGATGGCGCGTGGAAATTGAACTGGGCGGAAAAGTCTGAAGGCGGGAAGCAGGGGTTTTACCAAACTGCATTCGATGATTCGGCTTGGCGCACGGTACAGGTTCCCGGCACGGTTCACACACAGATTCTGGAAGGGACAAAGGTTTATTCCCGCGAAGCCGAATGGATCAGCGAGAAAGAATGGTGGTATCGCCGCAAGTTTTCAGTGGTTCCGGCAGCGGCAGAGAAACGAATTTGGCTGCGATTTGAAGCGACCGATTATTACGCTGATGTTTATTTGAATGGCGAACTGCTGGGACGGCACGAAGGCTACATTGACCCGTACGAGTTTGACGTAACAGAAAGGCTGCGGCGCGATGGCGAAAATTTTCTGGCCGTGCGCGTCTGGACGCCGGTCAGCTATTACTGGCGGCACCGGCCTTACACTATCAAGGGTTCATATGGCGCGGTGGATCAGAAGCCGGACAATATCACGCCACTGGGCATCGTGCGGCCCGTGCGCTTGATCGCGCGCGGGGTAGTAAAGATTGATGACGTCGCGGTGGACACCAGATTGAATAAAGACGGCAGCGCCGATGTCGTCGTTGATTTGGCATTGCAATCAAATGAAGCGACTGACGCGGGCATTACGCTTTCGCTCACACCACGAAATTTCTCCTCTGCAACGGGGCTCACGCTTAACTCAACATCTCGAATAGGCGCTCCCAAATCTGGCCCAGAATCCAGTAAAGAGCTCGACCCGTTATCAGCCGCAAGTACGCATCGGCGTTTTGTGCTGCACGTCGAAAAGCCAGAGTTGTGGTGGACCTGGGATCACGGCAAGCCGAACTTGTACACGCTGGATGTACGAGTGAAAACGGGTGATGCGATTTCAGATCAGGTTTCATTGGCCGTCGGCATTCGCGAAATCGAGCAGATTGACTGGAAGTTTTATCTGAACGGCAAGCGAATGTTCATTCGCGGAACGAACTTCTATTACAACCTGTTTCAGTCAGAAGTTCGTCGCGGCGATTACGAGCGCGATTACCGGCTGATGCGCGGGATGAACATCAATATGATCCGGCTGCATTGCAATTTCAGCAATCCAGAGTTTTATGACCTGGCCGACGAAACGGGCGTGCTAATCTGGCAGGATTTTCTGGAAGCCGCCTACCCTGAAGACCGCGCGTTCAGTTTGAAAGCGGCGGGGCTTTACGATCCGCATATTCGCTACGTTCGCAATCATCCGTCGGTGGCGCTGTGGGCGACCAGCGATGAAGAGTCGTTGGAAAATTACCGCGATCTGACCAAACATCTGGAGCCACGCTTGTACGCGCTTGACCCGCAACGACGGCCCGTCCAGCGTTCGACTGGGCGTTATGGCGATGCGCACGTGTATGAAGGTTGGTACGGCGGGACTATCTGGGCGTACGCGCAGACTAATGAAAAGTTCATCTCAGAGTTGGGAGCTACGGCGCTGCCGAATTACGAAAGCATCATCAAGTTCCTGCCCAATCACTGGCCAATCAAGGATCACGAAGACGATTGGGTCTTTTACAAGCTGCAAATCCCCGAAGCCATGCGCGCGTGGGGATCGCCTGATGGAATGACGTTGCAAGCGTACATTCCGCAGACGCAGGAATACGTGGCGCGGCTTTTTCAACTGGCGATTGAACGAATGCGGCGCAACAAGTACCAACCAGCAGGCGGCATTCTGCACTTTCACGCAATTGATCTGTGGCCGTCGGTGACGATGGCAGCGATGGATTTTTACAGACAGCCAACCAAAGCCTACTTCACTGTGCAGCGTTCGTTTCAGATGGTCCTGCCATCGTTCGCGTATGACCGCGACACTTGGCAAACAGGCGAATCAGTAAAGACGGAACTGTGGCTGATTAACGATCACTGGTTTGCCGTGCCGAACACATCTGTGAGTTGGCGAGTGGAAGACGCAAACAAACTGATCGTCGCTTCTGGCAATGCGCCCGGCAAAACCACGCTAGCGGCGGATTCGTCGTTGAAGCAAATGGACGTGAGCTTCAAAGCCGGGATGTCAGGCAAGTATATTTTGTGGGCGAAGATTGTTGACGAGCGCGGGCAGACGATTTCGGAAAACAGTTATGAATTCAAGGTGAAGTAATTTTTCGAGATGAGCATTATCACCAACCTGTACCGCAGGCTGACCAGCCGAGGGGTTTCTGCAAAGAGCACGTTGAAGGCCAAGCACGCGCCAGCCGAGGCTGCCGCAGGCTGGTCAGCCTACAGTACATTGTTAATGCATGCTCCCGCGCTTCTAGCCATCGTTGCCGTCTTCATTCTTTTTTTCTGGCCCGCCACGTTGAAAGGGCAGCTACTGGTCTTCAGCGATTCCCTAATCTATTCGTATCCGCTGCGCGTGGTGGCCTTCGATGCATTGCGCCACGGTTCGCTGCCTTTGTGGACGCCGACGTTGCTGTCGGGCTATCCGCTGCTTTCGATGGCGCAACTCGGGCTAGGCTATCCGCTGACGTGGTTCTATCTGTTTCTGCCAGGGTATTGGGCAGAGCAGATTTACATATTGGCGCCGTACCTGCTGGGGCCGATGTTTACATATGCCTACTTGCGCCAAGTTAGCGTCAGCCGTGTGGCTGCGCTGCTGGCGGGTTTGAGCTTCACTTACGGCGGAATGATGGCGGGCGGGATGGCCCACAACGGCATGGTCACCAACGCAGTGATGTGGCTGCCGCTGATGCTGGTCGCGATCGAGCGCGCGCAGGACGGACAGTTCGAGCGGTGTTTGTTGGGCGTGGCGGGCGCGTATTCAATGTCCGTGCTGACGGGTATCGGGCAAGGTTTTTTGTACACGGGCTTGATCGCACTGGCGTATGCGATATTTGTCACATTTGCAGTTTCGCCGGGCATCTGGAGGCGGCATTGGTACGGAACCGGGAGCGATAGCGACCGGGTTGATTTGAATGGCCAACACCGGAAGTACCCGGTCGCTACCGCTCCCGGTTCCGTCATGTCTTCGGGCGACAAATCCGCATTGCGCCTGAAGGCGGGACTACGAATGTTGCGGCCACTAACCGTCTGCGTAGTCGGGATGACGCTGGCAGCGGGCGTGGGGGCGTTTCAGATTCTGGAAACTCTGCCCGCACAGCGGCGCAGTATCCGAAGCGAATTAACGTATGAAATTTTCAGCGGCGGCGGATTCACTCCATGGCAAACATTCATAGCCTTCTTCGCGCCGTATCATAATCTGAATTGGGAGGCGACGCCTTATGTTGCCGTTCTAACAGGTGTGCTGGCGCTGGCTGCTGTTGTCGCAGCCCTGCGCTCACCGCTTACTCATCGCCGAGTCCTATTCTGGCTGGGGCTGGCGCTGCTGGGATGGATATTAATGATGGGAGATCACACGCCGCTGTACAAATTGGCGTTTCACATTCCTGTCGTCAATCGGTTCCGGCTGCCGTGGCGGCACACGTTTGAATGGTCATTTGCGGTCAGTGTGCTTGGCGCGTTCGGCTTCGATGTATTGAGAAACTTTTTCACTCGAAGGCAAAAAGAAGGCGTGCGACAGCGAGAAGCATTGACCGGGTTGATACTGTTTGCGGGAATGATTGCTGCCGGCATCGGTTGGTGGCGTGCGTCAGAATTGCGAATGGCAGCGGGTGAAGCATTATTGAAGTCTGGGGAATCAACACAGTTCGTCACGATGTCGCAATCGGCCTGGATCGGCTGGGAGCTTGGCTTCACGCTGCTTGCGCTGCTGACGCTGGGCTGTTGTTGGCGAATGAAGGCTTCACGGTTACGCGATGGATTACTGGTCGCTACGGTCAGCGCGGCCTGCTGCCTGGAAGGTTTTATGCTGGTTTCGGTCTGGTGGTTTCCCTATGCCAAGCCCGCCAAGTATTTCCAGGCAGTGTCAGCGCCGACGCAATTTTTAAAACAGTACTCGCCGGAACAGAATCGCATCTACACATCGCTTGCCGACTATTCTTCCCTCAATGTAGCGTTGGCCGAACCGCATAACCTTTCTGCACTGCACGGGTTTCATAACGCCGCCGGATATGAACCGTTGATGCCAGATAAATACAGGCAAGCATTTGATGGACGCTGGTCATTTTTTACGCCTTGGTTTGGCGCGCTCGGTGATCCGCAGATGTTGTCGCCGCGTTGGCAGGTGCTGGATATTTTGAATACGCGCTTTCTGCTGGAGTTCTCTGCGTCGGCAACGAAAACGATTGAAAAAGACGGCGTAGCGTTCGCGGCGCGCGATATCGCGATGACTCTGGAACCAAAGGCTTCGGTCACACTGACCGGTGCGGCGGTGGCAGTGGATTCGCTTTCGTTAGTCAGTGCGCTGGCCAACTCCAGCGAGTTGGCGCAGGGAGTGGCATTTGCGCGAGTTGCCATTCAGACCACTGATGGCCGCACTATCGAACGAGAGTTAAAGGCGGGCGTGGATTCTGCCGAATGGGCGCATGAACGCGCGGACGTCAAACTACTCATCAAACATAGACTCGCGCCCGTATTTGACAGTGTTCCCGGCGATAATCAAAACAGCTTTTCTGCTAATCGTTACTGGTCGCGGATTGAGCTGGGCGATAAAGCCACGGTGGATCACGTCGAGATTGCTAACATCGCTGAACACGCTTCGTTGATTCTGACCAAAGTCGCTCTTTACGATTCGTCGAAGCGCCAGCCGCAGCAAGCTCTGCCATTGGCGCAGCGATTGCCAGATCATTGGCGAAAACAGTACGACCACGAGGGCGTCCAAATTTACGAAAACCAGCGAGCCCTGCCACGCGTTTGGTTGACGACGCAGGCAGAAGCCGTCACCAGCGAAGAATCCCTGCGCCGTATCAGAGGCCAAAGTGAGATTGCGTTCAATCCCAAAATAACGGCATTGCTGGAAACCACGCCCGAAACTCTGCGCGGTTTAAGCGGCGGCGAATTGGGCGCGGAGGAAAAAGCGCAAATCATCCGCTACGAATCCAATAACCTAGTAATTGAAACAAACGCCACTCAGCAGACAGTGCTTGTGGTGAGCGAAATGAATTATCCGGGCTGGGAAGCGAAGGTGGACGGCCAGCATGCAAACATCTGGACGACGGACTATTTGTTGCGCGGCGTGATTCTGCCTGCGGGAAAGCACCGCGTGGAAATGCGCTACACGGCACCGGCGGCGCGCAATGGCGCGATCCTTTCGGCGCTGAGTCTGCTAGTTCTGATCGGGCTGATACTGAAAGCCAGGCGACATTGACCTACGCAATAAAAGACAAGAAGATTCCGGAGCATCGTTCAAGACGCTGGTCACTGCTTAATACTTCTATGTGGTATGGAAAAAGTGGGCAGATCGTGCCACAACTATCGCACTATCGCTCTTGGGATTGAAATTCCACTCAAGAGCAAAGCTCTTACATTCCCTTCCCCTTTAACATTCACATCTTCATTTTTTGGAGTTGCAGTATGAAACTTCCGACCCGATTTACGTCTGCTTATGTTCGCCGTTGGGTTTCCCACCGTCTCACTCTTCTGACCGTCGCGATTCTTTGCGGAGTTGGACTGCTGACATTGGCTGGCGCGGTTAAACTTTCTACTCGCTGGCGCAACGCTGAGAGGCTGGCGAAAAGACCTGCGCCGATTACACATCTATCGCAATCGCAGCCGAACTATAAACAGTCGGACCTTCCTGATTCTGCCGTTGCGGCTGTCAGCCCAGCTCAGGCTCCGACGCCCTCTGCTGTCTTCGCCTGGAAGCGCCACATTGGCGAAGAAGAGTTAAGAGGCATTCCAGCGACCATAGAGATTGAAGAGGAGGAGAACGAGGACGGCGGGCGGCTGCGTCAGGATTGGTTCTATTATCAGCGCGCGTACCCGGCGAAAATCATTCCACCCGATGCCCCGCTGCGCATGCGGGAACAGCTTGAGACTGAAGAACTGCGCCTGCAACAGGCGCGCTTATCCGCTGGCCTTGAAGCCGACCCGCAACAGCAACTGGTCTGGGCTGCATTGGGGCCTGCGCCGATTGCAAACGGGCAAACCTTCACCGCATCAGGCTCTGCTGTGTCGGGACGAGTGACGGCCATTACGCTCGACCCAGGTTACAACGGAACGACCAATCAAACGGTGTACGTCGGCGCGGCTCAGGGCGGCATCTGGCGTTCAACAGACAACGGCGCAAACTGGACACCGCTGCTGGACAATCAGCCATCGTTGGCGGTTGGCGCGATAGCGATTGATCCAACCAATCCCAATGTCATTTACGTGGGGACGGGCGAAGGCAATCGCAGCGGGGATTCTTATTATGGGCAGGGGTTGCTGAAGTCCACCGATGGAGGCGCAACATGGGCGCAGATCACTGGGCCAGTTTCGACAACCGCACCGGGATTACCCGCATTCATCAACTGTTCTTTTATGAGCATCGAGATTGACCCTGTAAATCCTTCGACGCTGTATGTAGCGACGAATATTGGATTGAGCGGCGGCGCTTCGGGCGGCAGCGGTGTTGTGGGCATCGGCAATCGCGGCATCTGGAAGTCCACGGATGGCGGCGCGAATTGGCGAAATTTGAATCCAGGCAACTTCGACGTTGATCGGACTGCAACAGATGTGTTGGTTGATCAGCGCAGGCCGCAACGTGTCTTTGCTGCGATCCTGAATGTCGGCATCTTCCGTTCGGATCAGGGCGGCGAACCGGGCACCTGGACAAAGCTGGAAGGTGGATGGCCCGCGACCAACACCACCACTCCAACCTTCACACGCGTTGAATTGGCAGCCGGGCCGCCAATTGCACCGTCATCCGATTCAGTTGTCTATGCAGCCTTCGCAGCGCCGAACTCTGATCTGCTGGG
>JBDSAM010000267.1:0-3481 GCA_039922135.1 Blastocatellia bacterium | reverse complement strand
ATTTCAGCCATCAAGGCGCTGGCACGACTGGATTGGGATGCAGCCAAACCGATGGTGCAGACAATCGCAAATGGAGCCAATCCATATCGGGCCGCGCAAGCCCTAGGTATAACTTACGAACAGGCCAACCGCAGCGGCGACACGTCGCAGGCAGACGCATTGCGTGCGCAGTTGCAAGCGATGGTCACCAATCGCCAGACACCCGTTTCAATTCGCCAAAGCGCTTTTCAGGCGTTAATGACAACGGAATGGAATGGGCAGGAAGACTGGTACATCTCCTTATTCAACGACACGTCGCTGAGCGGCGCGCAACTGGAAGAGAAACCCACCAATAAAGCAGATGAAAAAACAACATCCCCTCGAAACAAAGGCGAATTGGGGCGACTGACCGAAGATGGTGTGGGCTTCAATTTCCTTTGGCTGCCCATGCAGGAGAACGCAACCCGTTGGCTGCCGGTCGTGACGCGGTTGGTTGGTAACAGCGACCGAGCCGTTCATCTGGCAGCGGTCAGTTGTCTGGCGGAAATTATGGCCGTTGACGTCAGTGCCAAAGATCAATTGCAGCAGGCCGCGCGCGTGTTGTTGCCCTGGCTGACAGATCCGAAATGGGGCGGCGACCTGGAACGATGGTCGTACATCGGCAGTTTGTCCAAGATGGATTTGCCCGAAGCCGTGCCCGGGCTGATCTGGATTCTGGATAACGACGAAGAAGCCGAAAGCCGCGCGATGGCGGCAGAAGCCCTGATCCGTTACAAAAACCCGCAAGCCATACAGCCATTGCGCCGCGCAATGAACCGCGAAAACGACGAACAATTGCGCGAAATCTTCATCTCCGCAATCATTCAATTGGATGGTTTTTCGGACGATGAAGCAACAACAGCTATCGAAGCTTTTGCCCGCAAGGTCGACACCCCAGAAGGTCAGAAAGAAATTGCCGAAGCCAGCGATGGCGATTCCAAAAAACCGCTGCTGCTGCCCGTCAGCATCGGGCGCGTTTATGACCGGAACGAAGAAGTTGAAATCACCGAGAGCCTGGCCGTCAAACTGTTCGAGCGTGCAAAATCTCTGCGTCCCACCCTACCTGAAGTCGCCCGCCAGATTATGGCCATTGCAGAAAATGCAGACTTGATGATTGCTGACTTGAACTTGGTGGAACGCATCGGCGAAGGCTGGATTGACGTGAATGCCCTGAAAATGGCGCTAGAAGGGCGCGTTATGATGCGCAAACACGTCAGCGACGAATTGGCCAGTCTTTTCAAACAAGGCGGCTACGCCGCCGGAGTGGCTGCCATTCTGCTGGACAATGAAAGCAATCATCTGGACATCCTGAAAGGCAAAGATCAAAACGCACAACTGGCCTTGCTGGCCGCCGCTCGATTCACGCGAGAAAGGCTTCCCGTCGAATCGGTCGGTAAGCTGCTGGCTATTCCTTCATTGACTGCGGTAGGTGAAAACTATCTGCAAGTGGAAGGCAGCGCCGAAGCCAGAAAGATCGTCTGGGCACGCCATCCCGGCGAAGCAAGGATTCTGGGCGAATCCCTCGGCGCAGATACCGCAGGTGTTAAAAATGGCGCGTATGCCCTATTCCCCGTAGGCAAATGGGAAGAGAGCTTGCGTACCGAAGTGCGCGCTGAGGTCGGCGCTTCTACCTCTGAAGAGATATATGCCATGGTCCCCAGTTTCAATCCTGGTTTGTTTGGCAGCATCATCATTCGCGCTCGCATCATCGCGGGCAAGCGCCAAACCGAGATCAGTTTGCAGAATGAAGAAGGCCGCCGCCGTGTAAGGTTGCTGACCGATAACGAATGGCAGGATTTCAAGCAGTTCGTCACACATGAAGAGATCGAAAACCTTGGCCCGCAAAACCGCAAACCAGAAGACGAGTTTCAACCGGAACTGATACGCTTCGAGTACCTGCGGCTGACCAAAGATGGCGGACGAAGAATTATGACCTGCGCGCCCGCCCGCGAGCCAAAGAAAAACGCCACGCCGCGTGAACAGCTTGCCGGACTGTTTTATCAACTCAGCCACACAGGCGAATTCAAACTGCGTTATGCAATGGAAGATAAGATTCCGGGGCTGGAAGTTCTGCTGGCCGATGACAAACGACGCGTCTTCAATGCCTGTCAGGAAGGCAGCCAGTTAAGGCTAATGGTCGAACCCGAACGCGCCGAGTCATTAAGCCCTGGTTCTGCTAACCGCCCACCGTTCTCTGTTGAATGGCGGACGCTGACTAATGGACAGTTGGGCGCGGCGGTAGAAGAGCCAAGGTCATGCCGCTTCTACAACATGATGCTGAACGCGCCGGAATGGGTGACAGAAGTGCGCCAGCGATTCGGCGTGATGATGGATTGGCGCGCACGGCTGGGCGATGCATGGATCGCACCCGCCGTGATCGAGGGCGAATCAGGCATCTGGAAGTTCGAAGAGAACAAAAGCCCGGTCAAGATTGCCGAAGGAACTTATGTCAACGTCGTCGTCACGCCGGATGGCAAATGGATTGTGGCAAAGAAAATCCTGCAATCCGCCGACAAGTACGAGATGCAGATCACGCGCATCGGCATCAATACAGAGCAAAGGGGGCAGACCGGAAAGCAATCAGGAACGCAAACTGGCCGTGAATTCGCGGTGGGTGCGGCACAGCTTTCGGCGCACTATCCCATCACGTTTATCCCAGCACACAACAAAGTCTTCCTGGGCCAAGGCCATTATCAATACGGGCGCGAATTCAATGGTGGCATTTATTACCTGCTGGATGCGGAAACCGGCGCGTTGCAACAGGTCAAAGGTGAGTTCCGTCCGCTGCAAGACCAATTCACGCGCTCGCTGCAAGCAACAGAGAAACCAAACGAGTTCTGGGCTGCGATCTATGATTTGCAGAAGAAGGTGACAACCATTGGACGCTACGACGCGCGCGCCTTCGCTTTCTCGCCTGTAATGGAAGTTCCGGAAATCAGAGTCAGCAGTGCGGACGTGTGGGTGGATGCAGCGGCGGGTAAGGTGTACCTGACTTACCTTGGCCATCTGCTGCGCATGCCGTTGGCAAAATGAGGCAGCTTGCTTCTTGTCGCCTGCCCGGCCTTCGCTGATAATCGCGGCTCACGTTCACAACATTTGACCCAAAGCAGGAAAAGTCTCGAATGAAGCCTCGCCTCGCAACCTTCTTCACCGGCGGCACAATTTCCATGCGGATTGATCCGGCGACGGGAGGCGCGATTCCGGCGTTGTCGGGCGAAGAGATCATCGCGCAAGTGCCCGGCCTGAATGACATCGCCGATTATGATCTGATCAACTTCGACAGGCTGCCGGGGCCGCATTGGACGCCGCAACGAATGATGGAACTGGCCCGCGCGATTCGCGAAAAACTGGAAGGTAAAAGCATTGATGGCGCGGTCGTTACCCATGGCACTGACACGCTGGAAGAGACTGCCTACTTTCTGGATTTGGTTTTGAAGACAGACAAGCCAGTCGTGTTAATTGG
>JBDSAM010000266.1:0-9902 GCA_039922135.1 Blastocatellia bacterium | reverse complement strand
AGTTCACGGGCTGTTGTGCCACGCCGGTGACAGTTGCGATCTGCTGGCGACGTTGCGCTGGGCGCTTAACCATCCGGAGCAAATGCGCGAGATGGCGGCGCGTGCAAGCGAGCGCGTGCGCGAGTTTTCAGAAGAGCGAATGATTGCGGAAACCCTGGCCGCCTTGCAGCGTTTGCGCCAGGGTAAGGTTGGACATGCCGAAGAAAGTTCTCTTCTTTTTCCCTCATAACCCATACCCGCCGCGCAGCGGAGCGCATCAACGCTGCCTGGAAATGCTTTCGGGCCTGCGAGCGTTGGGCTGCGCAACGACGCTGGTCAGCACCACGCTCTTCTCCGATACGCAATGGGAAACCGCGAGCGTGGAGGCGCTGGAACGCGAGTGGGTCGAGCGCGTACTGATTTATGAAACCACGCGCTTCGATCATTACTTCCGGGCGGCGCTGATGCGGACGAACCGGCTGCTGGGCCGTCGCGGGCCGCTCAACTCTGCGCTCTACAATCCGCCAGCCCTGCGCCGCTGGGCTGGGCGCGCCTGTGACCGGATTGAACCTGATTTGGCCGTGATCAATTATGCCTACTGGGATGGCCTGCTTCCGCGCCACGCCGCGCCGCTCACAGCCATCGAAACGCATGACCTGCTGACGCTCAATCAGCGCATGCGCGAAGCCCTGCAGCAACGCCTGCCCACACAGTCGCCCGCCTCGCTTATTGACGCCGCGCAGGTGGCGGAGGATGTGCTCCGCGAAGATTTCTTCGACCGGCTTGGACTGGAGGCCGATCCGGAAGAGTTCCGGATTTACGACAAATACGACTACACCATTGCGATCTCGGCGAAAGAGGCTGCGCTGATCCGGCAGCGGACGAAAAAGACAGAGACTCTGCACATCCCAATGACGCAGCAGGTAAAGCGTGGCCAGCCCACCTATGACGGCGAGGCGATTTTCGTGACAGGGCCGAATCCCTTCAACCTGCAAGGCTATCTCTATTTCGTCAAACACGTGCTTCCACGCCTGCGCCGCCAATCGCCGTCGTTCACGCTGCGCGTCACCGGAGCCTGCTGTCAGTCAGTGCTTCCGGCGGAGGGTGTTCTTTTGTCCGGCTTCGTTCCCGACCTTGAGTCGGTTTACGAATCGGCGCGGTTTGCCATCTGCCCGGTCTTCGGTGGCACGGGTGAGCAAGTGAAAGTGGTCGAAGCAATGAGTTATGGCGTCCCGGTTATCGTCTCGCGCGCGGCGGCAGAAAGCTCGCCGGTGCGGCACGGCGTCAATGGTATGGTGGCAAATAACGCCGAAGAGTTCGCCGATTATTGCGCGCAGTTGTGGAGCGACCGTGCGCTCTGTCAGCGGCTCGGTCAGGCAGCCAGGGAAACCGTGGCGGCTGACTATTCGCGGTCACGGTTGCTGCAAGGTCTGGCGAATCTGGTCGGGCAGGAACCGGCAACTACACTGTCTTCTTCAAACGTGGCATTGCCAGGAGCGGCGGCTTAATGATAGCGACAAAGCTGATTGAAAGCGGGAGGGCTTTACTGGGCTTGGCTTCTCGTATTGCATTATGGATGACCTCACCGCAATTGGCCTTCCGCTGTGGCGAGCCGCTCTTGGGATTGATGGGCCACCGCGGGGATGCGCCCGCCAGTATCCTGCAGCAGGTTCGCAACGTGTTGGTTGTGCGGCTGGATGAGATCGGAGACGCAGTCCTGACGACTCCTCTGCTCAGAGAGCTGCGGCGCAATCTCCCTGCGGCCCGGATCACACTTGTAGTTGCGCCGCACGTCGCTAACTTGATGCAACTCTGCCCCTACGTCAACGAAGTGCTCACTTACCAGTGCCACACCACACACTTGAAGTGGCAGCGCCTGAGGCTGCACGTTGCGGCGCTCAAACTCGCCCGGCGGCATCTGTGGGCGCGGCGTTATGACTTGGTCCTGTTGCCGCGCTGGGATGTGGATCAGGATCACGCGGCATTTGTGGCTTATTTCAGCGGCGCGAAGTGGCGAGTTGGATATTCAGAAACCGTTAGTGAGCAAAAACGGCGATTGAACCGGGGACTGGATCGCCTATTGACTCAGCCGCTGTTTGACCGTGTGCCCAAGCACGAAGTGGAATACGGCCTGGAGATGATTCGCGCTCTGGGTGGGGTGATTCGAGAAACCAATTTGGAGTTGTGGGTGGGAGCAGAAGACGAAGCCTTTGCCGAGCGCGTTCTGCAGCAAGCCGGCGTCGGGGCGGAAGACACGGTCGTGGCGCTGTGTCCCGCAGGAGGCAGTTCGCCGTTGAAGCAGTGGCCGGTAAGCCGGTTCATCGAACTGGGGCGCTGGCTTCAGACGGAGTACGATGCCCGTTTACTACTGGTCGGCGGGCCGGGGGAAGAGGTGTTCGCGAGCGAGATTGAGCAGGGGCTGGATGTGCCGGCGATCAGTGTCATCGGGTGCAGTACGCTACGCCAGATGGCGGCAGTAATGCGCAGATGCCAGCTCTATGTCGGCAACGATACCGGCCCGATGCACGTTGCGGCGGCGATGGGCGTTCCGACGATTGGCCTGTTTGGTTCAAGCTGTCACCACCGGTTCCATCCCTGGGGCGAAAGCCATCATGTGGTAGCGAACACTTTACCGTGCAGTCCGTGCGCTGACGAACCGCACCGTGCCCGTTGCGTCCAGTGCATCTTCGACCATCCTCGCTGTATGCATGAGTTGTTGCCGGAGCGCGTTAAAGAAGCGGTCACCACGATACTAAATCAGAGCACGCAACATTGTTACGGAACCGGGAGCGGTAGCAACCGGGTGGATTTGTGAGGCGCGCGACAGCGGGACCGGTCGCTACCGCTCCCGGTTCCGTACCGGCGTTTTGTCCCAATATGGTGTGGTTCGTTTAGCCGCAGCGCGGCCCGCCTGCCGAAACGAAAGCAAATGTCTGAACTTTACATTCTGTTGCCAGTGCATAATCGCCGCGCGACAACCAGCCGCTTTCTAGCCTGCCTGAAGGCACAGACTGATCAGAACTATCATCTGCTGCTGATTGACGACGGCTCGACCGATGGCACGGCGGAGTTGGCGCGCGAACAGATTCCGGAGCTGACCGTTTTGCGTGGAAGCGGTGACTGGTGGTGGGCGGGCAGTTTGCAGCAGGGCATTGAGTGGCTCAGGCAGCGCGGGGTTGCCGCCGAGGATGTCGTATTGTTGATCAATGACGATGTGATGTTCGATTCGCGTTTTTTGGAAAAGGGCGTGGCGCTTTTGCGGACGATGCCGCGTACGCTGCTGCTGGCCCAAGCGGTGAGTGCCCAAACCGGCCTGCCGCTAGCGTCCGGGGTCGAAGCTGACCTTAAAAAGTGGCGCTTTCGTCCCGCCGAATCAGCGGACAAAATCAACTGCCTGACCACCAATGGGCTATTTGTACGCTGGGGAGACCTGCAGCAGATCGGCGGCTTTCACCCACGCCTGCTGCCGCACTACAACGCGGATTACGAGTTCACCCTGCGCGCGCATCACAAGGGCTTCCATCTGCGGGTCAGCCCGGAGTTGCGTCTGGTCTGGGATGAGAAGACAACGGGCTTTCATCGTTTCGAACGCATGTCCTTCGCCGCCTTTATGCGGCAGTATTTTTCCAGGAAGTCGCTGGGCAATCCGCTCTACCATTCGGCGTTCGTTCTACTTGTCTCCCCCAAGCTATGGATTCCCGTTCATCTGATCAGGATTTGGTTTGGATCGCTGCTGGCCATTGGTCGGCGCGCCTTGTCTGTTCATGAACTGAAATGAGTGAAATTGCTGTCTCTGTCATTGTTCCAACGCGTAATCGCCCGGAAGCTTTGCGGCAATGCCTGGCGGCGTTGGCCGCGCAAGACATGCCACTGGCGCAATTCGAAGTCCTGGTTTGCGACGATGGGTCGGAAGAAGATGTGCGCACGGTTGCGGAGCAGGCCCAGCAAGCCGGTTTGCCGGTTCGCTATTTGCGGCAGTCACCGCGCGGCCCCGCCACTGCGCGCAACCTCGGCATCCGTCACGCGCTGGGCGAGATTATTGCGATGACCGACAGCGACACGCTGCCTGACCGCGCTTGGCTGCGTAAGTTGTGCGAATCACTTGCCGAACATCCGAAAGCAGTGGGCGTCGAGGGCAAAGTCTACGCCGAAAATGACGGTGAGTTCGGGCCGCTGGGCGAAGGGCCGGCCAATTTGGCTGGCGGGGTCTTCTTGACGTGCAATTGTGCTTACCGTCGCGATGCGCTGTTTCAGGCGGGCGGCTTCGACGAGACGTTCCCTTACCCGGCGTACGAAGACACTGACCTGGCGGCGCGCACGGGACAACTGGGAAGTATCCTGTGGCAGCCCGACGCCATCGTGCTTCACCCGCAACGCCCGCTGACCCTGCGCGCCGTCTGGCGGAAGCTGCATCACTGGGAATACATATTGCTGATGGGCTACCGTTACGGCTACCTGGGTTGGCGTCAGTACCCTGTTAAACATCCGCGGCTGCGCGTGGCTGCGCTAGCGGTGATCGCGCTGCCGCTGGCGAAATTCAAAACCGCGGTACAGTGGCTGGGGCGCCGGCCCGGAGCGGCGTTGACGCTGGCCGCCTTCGGCGTAGTGGAAGCGGTTGGCGCGCTAGTGTTGGTTGCGCCCAAAGCGCTGTTTGGCCGGCATCGTGATAAAGCGGTGCGGCGCGAATATCTAAATCAGAGCACGCAACATTGGTACGGAACCGGGAGCGGTAGCGACCGGGTGGATTCGTGAAGCGCGCGACAGCAGGGCCCGGTCGCTACTGCTCCCGGTTCCGTACCGGCGCTCTGTCCCAATGTTATGTGACTTGATTTAGTGAACAGCCCGGGAAGTAGTCTAACCATTACGTAAACTGATGACCAATTCGGCCGAAGAACAGACACTCGATCAGCATCAGCTAAAGCCTAAGGCAAGCGTGACAGCGGCAACGTGGTGGCGTGAGCCATCGCTCCTGGAAGTGCTGCTGCTGGCGCTGATGGTTTCGATCATCTTTGTCGCCATGATCGCGACGCTTGACGATTATGCAGCGCGTGCTGCTCAAGCTGGCGACAACCGCGTTTATGCATCGCTTTCCTCGGTCATCCGGCAGCGGAATTTGAGCGCGGCACCGGTCACGCCTCAATTTTGGGGATTGCCATATTTGGCAGCGCTGGTGGCGGCGGCGACGTCGGCCAGCGATACGACGGCGATTGTCTTGATTTCAATTGTGGCCTCTTTTGTGAGCATTGCGCTCGCCCATCGGTTGTGGGGCGGCTGGGTGGCGGCATTCTTCGCCATTATCAGTTGGGATTGGATTCAGCGGTCGCTGCTTGGTGGTGCTGAACCCTTATTCGTAACTTGCCTGTTTGGCGCTTTTCTGGCGGCGAGGTCTAAGCGGTGGCTGACGGCGGCGTTGCTGGCTTCGCTGGGCACGACGGTTCGCCCGCTGGGGCTATTGGCGCTGGTGGCGCTGGCCGTTGTGCTTGCCTGGCGGCGCGAATTTCGCACGCTTGCATTGGCCGTCGCGGTCGGTCTGGTTGTCGGCGGTTGTTACGTGCTGCCTTTGGCGCTCGCGTTCGGAAGCCCGTTGGCTAATGTTCAAGCTTATCGAATGGGCGACTGGGCGGGTCAGTCTCCCATCAGTTGGCCGCTATTGTCGGTAGTGCGGGGCTTGGTCAGCAATTCCAGCGAACCGTTGGCGAATATACTCAAAATTGGAGCGTGGGCGGCATTCACCCTGGCCGGCGTGGTAGCGATGATTGGCACGGAACGATTTCGCCAGTTCGCGCGCGCGCATCGTATGGAAGCGGTCTTCGCGGCGCTCTATCTGCTCTTCCTGTTTTCGTACAATTCCCCGCGCTGGAACTGGGCTGAATTTCCACGGTTCGTCGTTCCGGTAGTGCCCTTTCTGCTGATTGCGCTAAATAATTGGCTGCCAAAACATCGCGCGGTATTGTGGGGCGTGGGCGCGCTTTCGGCTCTGCTGGCCGCAGCCTCAGCCATCAACGTCCGGCACGCTTGGCAGGAATTAGGGCGGCTGTTTGGTGTAGGCGGATAATGGCAGCACCTCCGGTTTACATCATCGTGCTGACTTACAACATGCGCCTGGCAGCTCGGCATTGCCTGCATTCGCTACGAGCGCTGAGTTACTCCAACCTTCGCATCGTAGTCGTTGATAACGCTTCCAGCGACGGCACCGAAGCAATGGTACGCGATGAATTCCCCGACTTCCCGTTTATTCAAACCGGTAGTAACTGCGGTTACACCGGAGGCAACAACCGAGGCATCGAATACGCGCTGGAGCAGGGCGCGGATTACGTGCTCCTGCTCAACCCTGACACAGTGCTGGCCAATCCGAACTTCATTGATGAAATGGTGGCGTATCTGGAAGCGCATCCACGGGTGGGAATTGCCGGGCCGCGCGTGTTTTTCCGGGAAGCAGGCGTCGTGCAGAACACAGTTCTCTTTCCACCCGGACTGTGGCGCAGCATAGTGCATTGGGTGCGTTACCGGATCAATCCGCGCTTTGCGGAACGGTCAGGCGGAGAAGTAGTGGATGCCAGCGTGTTGAATGGAGTTTGCGTGCTGTTGCGCGCTGAATGCCTGCGCCAGACTGGACTGTTGGACGAAAACATTTTTATGTACATCGAAGACGCGGATCTGGATTATCGCGCGCGCAGGTACGGCTGGCGCGTGCAATACCTGCCGATTGACAGCGTCATTCACCAGCAAAAAGCTGAAGGCTACCATATGACCAGTCTGGTCAGTTTTCTGCTCAAACGGAATTCGGTTTATTACCTCTGCAAAATCGGCAAGCGGCTGGATGCCTGGGGGTACGCGATTCTTTCGCTGTTACTTTTAGTTACTCGTGGTTTTTTTACTTTCAGCGCCGCTGAGATTCGGGAACACGCTGGATTCTGCCGGAAACTGGCCGTGGCTTACCTGCAAATTCTGCTGGGGCGTAAGCCGGATGCTGGTTTCGGGCCGCCCTTCGAGTAATAAGAAAAATGAAAAAGCCGCTCATCGTGTCATTGCTATGTCTGTTGCTGTCTTCTTCGCTGGCCGCCCAGACTTCGTCCACCGTGGCTGAAAGCATCCGCGTGGAGGCGTTGCGAACGAATGACAGCAGCAATCGCCCTTTGCCGTTGGTGGGGCATTGGAACATGGGTGTGATGAAAGATGGCTTCAACCCGGAATACCAAATGCGGATGCTGGAACACGGGCATCATCTGCTGCCTTGGTTCCAGTTCCCCGAAGTTAACATCTCTCCCGAAGACCCGCGCTGGATGAGTTATTACGAAGCCGCCATCAAGCGTGCAGCGCAGCTCAGGCTGCCGATTTCTCTGGTTGGTACACAGTGGGAATCGGTGCTGACTTCCGCCGGCGAGTATTTCAATCTGCCACCGGAAAGGAATCCCAATGTCGTGACAGCCAACGGCGCGGTCAAACGCGAAGTCTCTCCGTTCGGGCCAGTTGACGTTTGGCGGGAAGCGGGAACGAAATGGACTGCCAGCCAGATGATGAAGAAGCTGCAGGAATGGTATCCCGATCCGCCGCTCATTCTACTGGTTTCAAACCACGAACATTCGAAGCTGGAATGGAAGAGAGCGGAGGAGGATTACCGATTCGTCAAGGCGTTCGGCAAAGGGCGCGATGACGACTTCAAGCGCAAAGCCACCGGCGATGGCTGGATTGCGCGTTACCACGCTTTGCAGCAGGGAATGCGCGATGGATTGAGCAATCGTAAGTGGCGCGAGAACGCGCGGTTCATTGCCTACGATGCATTCGGCCCATCGCATTTCGCGCGCTGGCCAGGCTGGATGGAACATTCGCTGTACACCGCCGGACGCATTGATCCCTGGCCGCTAGCTTGGGATGGCGGTTCGCCTTCGTTTTACCTGTTCAACTGGAGTGGGATTACAGACTACGCCGTCTTCAGCCCGCAGGTGGAAGCGATGAACTGGCTGTTTATGCTTCAAGAGGCGCAGCGCGCCAATCCACAGTTCTGGTTCGAGCTTTCAATTTGGGACGGGCACGAGCCAGCGCAAGCGAACGACAAGCGCAAATACTACGAACGGATTGGGCAGCCGTTCACGCCGGAACGCTATGGCGGAATGGCGCAATTCGGGATGTGGTTGCTGCGTCCGCGCGTGGTGCGCGAATTTCGCGGCTACCAGGACACGGTCGCGCAAATGGAGCCATACTTCCTGCCGGTTGTTGAGGCAGTTGATCGCGTGTACAGCAATGCAACCTTGCGCGAGTTTTGGCGCAAGGGCGAACTGGTTGCCAACCGCGCGCGCCAGCACCCATATCAGACCAGAGTGCCGCCGGAGTATCAGCGCGTTGATCGCTGGTTTCTGCTCGACACCTCGCTTGATCCGCCGCGCCCGTGGGAATTGGGCACCCAACTTCCGGTATTCGCGCTGGCGCTGGTCAAGGGCGCGGCTGGGCAACGGCAATGGTTGATTTATGCCCACGCGCCGGCCGGAGCCAGAAAAGACGTTCAGATCACGATCCCCGGATTTCGCGCCGTCCCTGTCAACGTCACTGTCAGCGGCTCGTTTTACCTGGCGGACGAAAAGACGCGGCGCGTGCAGGCGGTAAACTAAAAGATGCGAGTGCTGCTGCTGAACAACGTGCCCGCGCCTTACTTCGATCCGCTGTTTGAACGGCTGGGCCGGGATTCGGGCTGGAAACTGACGGTTTGCTACTCATCGGCCTGGAATCAAGATGTAGGCTGGAAGGAGAGAGCTCTTGCCCAAGACAACGGGTATCGCACGATCATTCTGGATCGCCAAAAACCCTGGCTGAAAGCGCGGTTCGGAAGCCCGATGGCTGCGGCTGCTGCGCTGGTGGGAATATTGCAGCGCGAACGTCCTGATTACCTGCTCATCTACGGCTACACATTGCTGCCGCAGATGATCGCGCTGGCGTGGGCGATGGCTACGGCCACGCTTTATGCGGTCGCTGGCGATGCGAACTATTACACCGATACGGCAGACGGTTTGAAGCGCATCGTCAAGAGTCTGTGGTTGCGGCGGGTGGCGCGGCAGTCGGCGGCGCTGATTTCAGTCGGCACGGCTAACCGTCTCTTCTGGTCGGCGTACGGCGCGCGGCCAGAACAGTTATTCGATGCGCGCTTCGCGGTGGACAATGATTACTTTGCGCAGGCAAGCGCGGCGTGCAAGGATAAGGCCGTGGACTGGCGGCGGCGATTTGGATTGGTGGGCAGAGTCGTATTTCTTTTTGTCGGGCGGCTTGTCAAACGCAAGAACATTGACTTGATCATCAGCGCGGCGCGGCAATTGAAAGACGAGCGTATCGCCGTCGTCATCGCCGGTTCGGGTGAAGAGCGTGAATCGCTTGAAGCTTTAGCAGCGGGCGATCCGCGCGTGATCTTCGCGGGCAACGTCGCGCAGGCCGAGTTACCGCTGTTTTATGCGCTGGCCGATGTGCTGGTACTGCCAGCCAGCCAGGAGCCGTGGGGGCTGGTCGTCAACGAAGCGATGGCTTGCGGGCTGGCAATCATCGCGCACGGGCATTGCGGAGCGGCGATTGATTTGGCCGGCACGGACAACGGCGCGGTGCTGGATAGTTTTTCAGCCGACGAACTGGCGCAGGCGATGCGACGGATTGCCTGCGATGATGCGCTCCGGCATTCGATGCAACAACGCTCGCGCGAAAAGATTCGGGATTGGTCCATCCAGGCTGCTGCGCTGGGCATTATTCACGCGGTTGAAACTTCCGCACAGAAACGATCAGCGGGTTTCGCCAGATCGGTTTTCCAGAAAGAAAAATGAGTCCTGTAATTGTTCTGACCGTCATTGTTGCCGGCTTCCTGTGGCTGCTGCGTTACCGTTTTCGCGACAACTTCCTGCGCGCCTATGGATTATTCCTCCTCATCCTGATCGTTTATGCGACGAACA
>JBDSAM010000265.1:0-4493 GCA_039922135.1 Blastocatellia bacterium | reverse complement strand
TCGGCAACGTGACCGTACTGCCCGGCGATGTGGTGATCGGTGATGAAGAAGGCCTGTTATTCTTTCCGCCGCAATTGGCTGATGAAGCGATCAAAGCGGCAGAGAATCAAACCTACAACGAGGAGTTCAAGGCCGAAATGCTGAAGAGTGGCAAGTACCGTACGCGCGACATCTATCCGCGCTTGAGTCCTGAACTGGAAAAAGTTTTCGAGGAGTGGAAGAAGACGCATCCACGGAAACCGTAATTGGGCGAATCCTACCTGACAATACTTAATCGAGGAACAGAATGACGAAAGTCACAAACGGCGGTGGCAGTTCGCCTCGCCGGTTATTTATGAAACAAGCCGCTTATGGATTGACCGGGGGCTTGCTTGCTTCAGGGTTTGCCGGAGCAGTCCCTACTGCATGGGCGCAGAAGGCTGATGATTCGCTAAAGATCGCCAAGGTCGAGCCGATTCTTTTGACTGGCGTGCGTGGCAGCGCTCCCTGGGTGTTTGTCCGCGTCGAAACGGTTGATGGTTATGTCGGCTGGGGCGAAGCCACGAATTACCCCGGTGTTCGTCCAATTGCGACGGCAGTGAGCACATTGAGTAGCGTGGTTATTGGCCAAAGCGCCTGGAATATCGAAGCGCTGTGGCAACGCATGTACCGCTTTCTGTATTACAACGGAATGGGCGGCGTCGTGCTGGCTGCGATCAGCGGCATTGATATGGCGCTCTATGACATCATCGGCAAAAAGCTGGGCGTGCCCGTTTACAAGCTACTTGGTGGTCAGGTGCATGAAAAGTTGCGCACCTACGCCAATGGCTGGACGGAAGATTTGGCGCACACGCCCGAAGCCTACGCGTCCAAGACGAAAGATTTGGTTGCACGTGGATACACTGGCTGCAAACTCGATCCGTTTTTCGCGACGCCAATGAACCGCGAGGTTACGCAGCCCGATTTACGGCTTGCGGCATCCATCGTCAAAGCCATACGCGAAGCGGGCGGCCCTGATTACGACATTGCGATTGATGTACACGGACGCTGGAACACGAAATCCACGCTGGAAATTATTCGCGCGCTCGAACCCCATCGCCTGTTTTTTTACGAAGAGGCAGTGCCGCCTGAAAATGTCGCGGCGATGGCCGAAGTGCAACGCAACACTCAAACGCCGTTGGCTACAGGCGAGCGGATCTTTGGCCGCCAGGGATTCCGCGAATTGTTGGAAAAACAGGCTGTCCGGATTATTCAACCCGACCTGGCGCGCACGGGCGGCATCACGGAAACCAAGAAGATCGCCGCGATGGCCGACACTTATTACATTCCGGTCGCGCCGCACAATCCGAACGGGCCGCTTTGCACACTGGCTTCGATGCACGTCTGTTTTTCGATCCCGAACTTTTTGATTCTGGAATTTTTTGAAAAGGACGAACCCGTCTTTCAAGACATCGTCCCGGGCGGATTGAAACGCGATGTCAGCGGCGTCTATCCGACTACTGCGCCGGGTTTGGGCGCCAACGTAACGGATGATTTTCTGCGCAAGTACAAGTTCGATCCGGCCAAGACCGACGAGATGGAGCGCCGGACTTTCAACACCGTGAGGTAATCGCACTAAATCTTAATCAGGAGACAATTTTATGAAACGTCGTGATGTTTTACGTTCGCTCTCTCTGGCGGGCGGAGCTTCCTTGCTGGCTGCCAAAGATGCAATGGCGGAAAAGTTCGCGCCCAGCCCGGCTTATACACAAGCCGTCAAAGGCACGGGACCGGTAAAGATCAAAGACATTAAAGTCATTATGACCGCGCCTGACCGCATTCGTCTGGTTGTCGTCAAAATCGAAACCAGCGAGCCGGGCTTGTACGGCGTGGGTTGCGCGACGTTCACGCAGCGCGCGCTGGTTGTCGCAACGGCAATTGAACAGTACCTGAAGCCGTTTCTGATTGGCCGCAATGTGGATGAGATTGAAGACATCTGGCAGTCGTCTTATGTCAGTTCTTACTGGCGCAACGGCCCGGCCCTGTTCAACGCGATGAGCGGCGTGGATATGGCCTTGTGGGACATCAAGGGCAAGCGCGCCAACATGCCCGTATATCAATTGCTCGGAGGCAAGGTGCGATTGGGGGCTGACTGTTACTTTCATGCTTCGGGTTCGGATTTTGCCGAAGTCGAAGACAGCGCGCGCAAGGCGATGGAGAGAGGCTTTCGCCACGTCCGCGTGCAGGTGGCGACGAAAGGTTATGCAGGTTATGGCGCTCGTGGAACGGCAGGCGCAGGCGCACAAAATCGTTCCGGCGATGCCATTGGCCCGACCAACCCGAAAGACATCTGGGAATCCGCGCCTTATGTGCAGATGGTGCCGAAACTGTTTGAGCATTTGCGCGTCAAGCTGGGCAATGAAGTCGAGTTGCTGCATGACGTTCACGAACGAGTCACGCTGAATCAGGCAATCAATCTATGCAAGTCGCTCGAACCATACCGGCTGTTCTTTCTGGAAGACCCGCTGCCGCCGGAAGAGAACGACCATTTCCGGCTGCTGCGCCAGCAATCCAGCATCCCGATTGCCATGGGTGAATTGTTCAACACGCAGCACGAATATGTGCCGCTGATCAAAGAACGGCTGATTGATTTCATCCGCATCCACATTTCGCAAATTGGCGGCTTGAGCCCAGCGCGCAAGGTGCAGACACTGAGTGAGTTTTTCGGTGTCCGCACTGCCTGGCATGGCCCCGGCGATGCATCGCCGATTGCTCACGCCGCGCAACTCGCGCTTGAACTGTCCAGCTATAACTTTGGCGTACACGAAGGCGGCGGCTTTCCGGAAAAAACGCAGGAAGTCTTTCCAGGCTGCCCCGAAGTCAAGAACGGCTATATGTATGCGCAGGAAAAGCCTGGGCTTGGAATTGATATTGATGAGAAGCTGGCTGCGAAATTTCCATTCCCTGACGGCCCGCCTAATTTCGATTATACCTGGGGGACAACACGCCGCCGCGATGGAACAGTGATACGGCCATAATGCCATCCAAGGTAGTAATTGGAATAAGGCTTGAGCAAACAAAGAGGGACTGTTGAATTTGTGTTCAACAGTCCCTTTATAGTTTAACGAAAGGAGGCGGCTTGCGGTCAGTCGCGAGCCTGATGAAAAAAATCTTGCCTCTGGCCTATTTCCATAGATTGTTGCAAGCGCCGAGCGGATTGTTTCCGTTAATCTGATCGAAGATCTTCGTCAATTCAATCTGATCCGCAATGCTGTTGTTCGCGATGGACTGGCGCGCTTGCTGGTAAAGCTCTTTGAGTTGTGAGTCTGGCGAGAGCGTCACGCCGCTGCTCAACGTGATCTCGTCAAACTTCAGGTTGTAGCAACTCAACTTGCCTTCCATCGCATAGAAAAGTTTGGGTGATCCGTCACCCCCGGCGAGCAGCGCGTTCAATTGCGCCGCCACGAACTCCTGATTGAATTTTTGCGTCGGCGTGTAGCCTCCAGCCAATGCCAACCCCATCATGCGTTTGTTGCTGGTGCTGACCGGATGATTGCCATTCATGCCAGCAATCAACACTGTGCCGTGCGGCCAGCGGTCAGGGTTCAATTTGAAGTATTGCGGCGAACGGTAACAAATCGCATTGCACTGATCGCCATTACCCTGGCCATTGTTTGGCACGGGCGGCAGCGGAGGGAGCGGCGGGTCTGGCGTGAATGGGCATTCGGCTTTGCAGGGGAATCCGGTTGGGAAACCACCACGCAAACTCCGCAGCAGGCCCGTGCCTGTATTATTCTCATCTCCGGTCACGTGATTGCGGTTGACGACGAAGTCGGTGACGACTACTGAAGTCGTGCCGAAGTTGTCACCGCGCGTAATCTCAATCCCTACGCGGAAGCATCCCTGCAATTCAGAAAAGCCCTGCATTGGCCAGGCGAAGGTCAGCAAGTCCGTTCTTAAGCCGCTTTCGCCAGCGCTCGCGGCATAGGCGATAAAATCGCTCTGGTGAGTGCTTGGGCCGTTTGCAAAGCGATTGTTGACGAAGAGCATTAGTTCCGAATGCAGTTGTGTAACTTCGACGCCGTTGGTTTTGACAGTGAACCGCGCAAGTTCCGGTCCCTTGCTGCCATCGGATTTTTCCAGGAAGAAGCGAACCGTATCGCCCGTGGTTCCCGGCGTGGCCGCCAGCACAAAGTTGCCATCCCAGATGGATTCGGAACAGGTCTTCGCAACGACCTTTGAATTCGGCGCGGATGAGGCCAGGCCTTGAGGCGTGACACCAGCTAGTGCGCCAATGCTTTGGCTGTCTCCGCCAAAGGATTCGAAGCCAATAGGAAAGACTTTCGTACCTTCCGGCGCATCAGTGATGGCCATCTGCATGGGATCGGGTAATAAGAACAGATCACCATTCGGCAACTGCGAGGTCTTCTCGAAGCCGTGCGTGACAACAGGAATGTTAAGTCTTAGGATTTCTGCGGCGTGGGCAGGTTGGGACAGTGGTGTCCAAGCGGTCTGATGGGTCGCCCCTGATGTGG
>JBDSAM010000264.1:0-5063 GCA_039922135.1 Blastocatellia bacterium | reverse complement strand
AGATGGCCCGCACGGTCCGCTTTATGAAGCAAAGCCCGGCGCGCTGCTGCTGGCGGCAAAGGCGAACGCCGCGATCCTTCCCTTCTCTATTTCGCTGGATCGCTGCTGGCGCTTGCCGAGTTGGGATGGCATAGAGATTCCCAAACCGTTCGCCCGCGCCATAGTCGTCATCGGCGAACGCATCTGCGTCAAAGATGGTAGCGACAAAACCGAACTGGAACGATTTCAGCGCGCGCTGGAGGCAGTACGCGACCGCAGCGATGCGCTGATCCTGTAATTTTTTTGCGTTAGGGTACAGACTGATCTACAGTCAAAAGCCAGCCCGAACAAATTGACCGAAGAGATTATCGAAAATCTGGAAGCTGGATTGAGAGCTCCAAGGCAATCTTAAGCGGGGTAGCATCATCCACGTAATCGAAGTCGTAACACTATGAATAATGACTCACCCTTATATCATCTACCAGCATGCCGCCTGCCGACTCGACGCGAATTCCTGTGGCAATCTGGCGGCGGCCTCGGTGGCCTCGCGCTGGCTTCCATGCTTGGGCGGGATAATGCATTTGCTCAGTCAAGCTTACCCAATCAAAAACTGCATCATCCCGCAAAGGCCAAACGCGTCGTGCATTTTTTCATGGCCGGTGCGGCGAGCCACCTTGATCTCTTCGATTACAAGCCAGAGTTGGTCAAGCGTCACGGGCAACCAAGCGACTTCGGCGAGCAGGTCGAGACATTTCAGGATGGTCTAGGCCCATGGCTCAAACCTGTTTGGGACTTCAAGCCCTACGGCCAATGCGGCAAGCTGCTCGGCGAAGCGGTTTCGGCACTGGGTCCCGTCGTGGATGACATTGCCTTCGTCCACAATATGGTCAGTAAATCAGGTGTCCATAGCACAGCCACGCTGTTACAGACGACGGGCTTTCTGCTGCCCGGCTTTCCTGGCGCAGGCTGCTGGGTCAGCTACGGCCTGGGTTCGATGAACGACAATCTGCCAACCTTTGTCGTGCTGCCAGATCATCGCGGGCTGGCTTCGAACGGTGTGAAGAACTGGGACTCAGCTTTTCTGCCCGCCCAGCACAGCGGCACGGTGATCTATCCAGGAACGGACGCCCCTGTCGCCGATCTGTTCCCGCACAAATCCGCCCGAACTGCCAAAGCTGCCAAAGCTGCCAAAGCTGGAAGCTACATCACGCCGGAAAGCGAGGCCGCGACACAGCAATTGATGACGGAGATCAATCGAGCCCACGCCGCGACTCATGAAGGCGACGGGCGGTTGGAAGGGCGCATACGCAGTTACGAACTCGCGGCCAAGATGCAGCTTGCCGCGCCCGAAGCGCTGAACCTGAAGGCTGAGCCTGTGCACGTCTTGAAACTGTATGGCTTGGATCGCGGCCCGCAGCTCTGGGCGAAGGAGATCAACGAGGAAGAAGAGACCTTTTACTTCGCCCAGAAATGCCTGGCCGCGCGCCGGTTGCTGGAACGCGGCGTGCGATTCGTGCAAGTGTGGAGCGGCAATGATAATGGCTTCCCGCGCCGCAACTGGGATTCTCACGAAGATGTCCGCCGCGACCACGGGCCGCTGGCCATGGGTATGGCACGCGGTTGCGCTGCATTCATCCAAGACCTTAAACAACGTGGCTTGCTGGAAGACACCATTATCCTTTGGACGACTGAATTTGGTCGGATGCCATCAAGCCAGGCTGGCAAAGGGCGCGATCACAATCCGTATTGCTTCACCAATTGGATGTGCGGCGGCGGAATAAAGGGTGGGATTACCTACGGCGAGAGCGACGAATGGGGTTACAAACCACTTGATCGCAAGAGCCCGACAGAAGTTTATGACATCCACGCCACGCTGCTGCACCTGCTGGGAATTGATCACGAACGCTTGAGTTTTTATCACAACGGCATCCAGCGTCGTCTAACTGATGTGCATGGACACGTCATTAAGCCGCTACTGGCGTGAGTTTTGGGCTCCCACAATCTCCTTGCGGGCTTCACTTCAAAATCAAATGGCGCGCGATCTCTTTCAGTTCGCGGTCTGATGATTACAATTGCGACCGATCACGCGCATGGATTAGCCGACGTACGCGATCGGAGAACAGAACGTCTATCTTTTTAGGCTCAATCAGTGCTGTTACTTCACCTGCGCCAAATTTCGGATGCTGCATCGCCTGACCCTTGCGATATGTGCGCGTCCAATCGTAAGGCGGGCTGTTTCCAACCGAAGCGCGGCTCACCCTCTCGGTCCTGATAATCTTGAATCTGCCGCTTGTGCCGCATTGCGGGCAATTTACTCGCGTAATCTGACCACGCTTGCCAACTGAGAGCACCACGTGCCCTTTATCCTCACCGCAAACCGCACATAGTTGATCTATCCGATCACCGATCCTGTATTGATGTTGTTCCATAAACCTTCCCACCTTTCTACATTGATTCGAGGTCATGACTCGATGCGTTTTAGGCTATCAGCAATTCTCGCAGCTTCGCTCATCGCCATTACCCGCTTGAGTTCTTTTCCTGCGAAGCCGAAATATAAGGCCATCTGTTTGATTTGCTCATGTCCCGAATAATCGGCAGGGGTGGCACAAAACCGTTCAATCCCAGGGGCAAAGTCCACGCACCGCATTTTTAGGGGTGGCTTGAGCCCGTTAGAGCAACGGCCGTCTGATTGCTGAAGCACACAAAATTCGCATACCTTCATGAACTCACCTCATTACGCTCAAGCTTAATCAACGGTTGTTTTGATCTGTACCGCCGATGCAAACACCGTTCGTAAAGGCCGGTACAGATAACACAAAGCGCTCTCGACCGATAGATGCACGGTCAAGAGCGCCCTGTTAAAACAGTATTGGTCAGTTCGGGACGAGACTTAGTAGCGCGACCGTCCGCCGCCGCCGCCGCCGCCGTACCCGCCACCACCGCTACGACCACCGCCGCCGCCGCCGAATCCGCCACCACCGCTACGATTCTCGCGCGGTTTAGCCTCGTTCACGGTCAAACTGCGGCCACTGACTTCAGTGCCGTTGAATTGCGAGATGGCGGCTTCGCCTTCAGCCTTTGAGGACATCTCGACAAATCCAAAGCCGCGTGAACGCCCTGTGTCGCGATCCGTCACCAGCGAAACTGATTCGACCGTACCGGCCTGTGAAAAGAGATTCTGCAAATCTTCGTCGGTCGTCTGGAATGCGAGATTGCCTACATAAAGTTTCATGGACATAAAAGAGTACCTTTCCCCGATCTGGGGATTGAGAGAAGCTTCGAATTAAAGTGGCTTCGGAGTACGGTATCAGCGAAGGCTTGATTTCGGGCGCCCTAAGGAGCAGCTTCTGAAGTTGTGATTTTACCTGCTCCCGGACTTAATCTATTTACGCCACTACTAACATTGAAAGGCAGAAGCGCGTCACCGTCGCTGTGCGAGAGAAGGAATGAACTGGACGGAGAATGCGCTAAATTCAAGTAAGTTACAAGGCAGGCTAGAAATCGTGGCTGTTTCCCAACGAGCAAGCCGTTGGTTATCTGTGTCTCAATCCTTCACAAAAAAGAGCGCGCAACGACTATCAATGCCTTAAATGCACTTTGGTTGACGGCATCATCTGCTGAGCGTATGGTGAAAGTGAATCGAGCTTAGCTCACTCTCTTCGTCAGCTCCTCTGGAATCATCCAGACTACCTGAGTTGTATAGCTTACCTACTTCCAAGGAGCAGATAATGTTTGTTCAAGATAACCTAGAGAACATCGAAGTCGTTTCTAGCGCAAACTTTCCCAACCCCAAGTTCCTCATCCTGTTTATAGGAGTGATCGTCTGTACCTTCGTCCTGTTTGCGATTGGTGGGCCTTCGCCGAACATTCTCTGGCAGGCTGGTTTGATCTGGATGCTTCTGGCTATGCTATCGCTGCTTCCTCTCAGTGCAAGTAGCCACCTGATGAAACTTAGAGTTAAATCTTAATTTAGTGGCATCATCAGCTATTTGCACGAATTTCAGCTAAGGCTCAAGCACGGCATCCCATTTAGGCCTGGCTACTTGAAGACAAGCAATAGTGAAGGCCACGTTGATCTATGCGTTGGTAGCAGAGAGCCGCCGTCTACGCCGCGGCTTTCTACTACTAGCGATCTAAATTCGGAAACCCAATTCAGCAGGGTTGAAGCGAATGCAACCAAGGAAGGAGACACAGTGACACTTAGCGTTGGAAGTAAGGTGATGTATCCTAGTCAAGGCCCCTGTCTGATTGGCGCAGTCGTGAACAAAGAAGTGGCTGGCAGCCAGATGAGTTTCTATCGCTTGGCGCTTCTGGACGACAGCGGCGGTGAGTTGTTCGTCCCTGTAGGAAAAGCAGAAGGTGTAGGTCTGCGGCCATTGTTGAATCGGTCTGAGATCCCGAAGTTGCTAGGTCACTTGATGAAGACCGGCCAGATTGATAACGACTGGAAGCAACGTGCTCGTGACAACTCGAAATTGCTTACTTCCGGGTCGGCCTTTGATCTGGCAGAGGTCGTCGAGTCGCTGACGGAGTTAAATGAAAGAAAACCTCTGTCATTTCGTGAGAGCCAGGTATTGGAAAGAGCGAAAAGGCTGCTGGTCTGTGAAATTTCTGAAGTGCTGGACCTGACAAAGAGCGCCGCCGAAGAACAGATAAACCAAGCTCTCAAAGCTCCAAAAGAAGTTTAACGATTGACCTCAGCTGGGTTTTAATTGAAAGAAGGAAGAGATGGCGAAATTCGAAATCTATCAAGACACTGTAGGCGATTTCCGCTGGCGATTTCAATCAAACCACGGAAAAATTCTGGCTGTTTCAGGTGAAGGCTACAATAACCGGGCGAATTGCGAGCACGCAATTATTTTGATTAAGCGGGAAGCTCCACAAGCAACGATAGCCGACGCTTCTTTCTCAGCGCGCCCAGCAACGGCAAGATGATAGAGATAAGTGGCGAAGACTTATTTGAATCGGACTGAGTTCATACGAGAAGTAACCCCGATGAAGATACTGTTTGTTTATCCCGAGTTCCCCGAAACCTACTGGAGTTTCAGCCACGCGCTCTCATTCGAGGGCAAACGCTCTGCCTT
>JBDSAM010000263.1:0-2698 GCA_039922135.1 Blastocatellia bacterium | reverse complement strand
GCGTTGACCTAATCGCGAGACGCGTGGTAGGGTGCGCCTTCCATTCGGACAAGCTCTTTGCAATTGCCTTCAGGTGCCTGCTGTCAAAAGTTGTAACAGTGACAGTGGGAGAATAGGGAAGCGGGTGCAAATCCCGCGCGGTCACCGCCACTGTAAAGCTTCGATGCGATGAACACACAAACGCCATTGCGCAATTAAGCGCGAGAAGGCCGTGTTCATTGCGGAATCTCAAATTTGGAATCTGAGGTTCGACAAGCTAAGTCAGGAGACCTGCCTGTAAGGTTCGATGACGACTCTTCGGCTGAAAAGAGCGCGCGACTTTTAAGGTAAACGTCTCCTTTCATCTTTAGGAATTCCAAGCCTCAAACGCACGCTTTCGCCGTTGCGTTTGAGGCTTTTACTTTTTTGGGAATCCCTTTTTGAACAGATGCTGAACTTTCGGCTGCAAACCAAAATTCGATATGCGCGCCTGCTGGCACTGACGCTGATGCTGTCGGGAACGGTTCTGGCGGTGTGTTTGCTGAGCGGTTGCAAGCAACACAACCCAGTTCCGGATGTCAGACAGGCACGCGCATTCACCGATGAGTTGGGCCGCGAAGTCCGCATCAATTTCCCGCCGCAGCGTATTCTTTCGTTGGCTCCAAGCGTGACTGAAGGTTTGTTCGCGCTTGGGCTTGGTAACCGCATCGCTGGCGTCACCAGCTACTGCGACTTTCCCGAAGAAGCAAAAACGAAAGAGAAGGTCGGCGACACACTCAACCCAAACGCCGAACGCATTATCGCGCTCAAACCCGATCTGGTCATCATCACGACGGCCAGTCAGCTTGAGCGTCTTTCGCGCCAATTGGGCGAGTTGAACATTCCGGTCTACGTTACCAATCCGCGCACGGCGCGTGAGGTCATCATTTCGATTCGCAAGCTGGGCACTGCAACCGGGGCTGAGACGCAAGCGAAAGAGATTGCGGATGAAATGGAGCAGCGCATTGCCAGTGTCGAACGCCGCGTGAAAGAGTTGCCAAAGCCGCGCGTGCTTTATGTTCTGCAAACCGGGCCGCTGATTACCGCCGGGCGAAACACATTTATCAATGATTTGATCCTGCTGGCAGGCGGGCAATCCATCACTGGCGACGAGAGGGCGGATTACCCGCAGCTTTCGCGCGAGACGGCAATTGCCCGCGCGCCGGAAGTGATCGTTGCACCCGCCAGCCACGGAACTGATTTCGTCAAAGAAGATGACCTGCGGCGCGATTTCGCCGCAACGCCGGCAATTCGTGCGAATCGAATCGTCAAGGTGAACGCCGACTGGATAGATCGTCCGGGGCCGCGCATCGTCGAAGGCCTGGAACAACTGGCGCAAGGGCTACACCCTGAAAGTCCGTAAAACCCGTGAAGACTGAAACACTAACTGAACAAACTTTGAATCCGCCATTGCCTGATGCCGAAGACGAGCAGACTGAAGTCTGCTCCACATCTGCCATATCTAGCGGATATCTGACACGGCAGCGCGCGACGCTGGTCTTGCTGGTGCTTGGGGTAATGCTGGTTGTTGGTGCGTTATTGGCGTTGGCAATCGGCAGCGAACACGTGGCGTTATCACAACTTTTGGCGGCTTTGCTGGCAAAGGTAACCGGCGCGGCTTCTACGCTTTCGCTCGAACAGGAAGTGATCGTTTTCAGTTTGCGATTGCCGCGCATTGCCTTGGCCATCGGGGTTGGCGCGGCGTTGGCAATGGCTGGGGCGGCATTTCAGGCTTTGTTGCGCAATCCGCTGGCTGATCCTTATGTGCTGGGTGTGTCGGGCGGCGCGGCATTGGGTTCAATTTTAGCGATTATGCTGGCGGCGGAAGTGGCGATTGCCCAACCGCTGTTCGGCTTTGCGGGCGCGGTGGCGGCAACGCTGATTGTTTATCAGTTGGGGCGGCGCGACGATGATCCGGCGCGGCTGGCACTGGCTGGCGTCGTTCTTTCCACTTTTCTCTCGTCCGTGATTGTTCTGATCACGGCGCTGGCAAACAACGTCAAGTTGCGACAGATCACGATGTGGCTGCTGGGCGATCTGTCCAGCGGTAACCCGGAAGGCTTGCTGTTTGTGATCGTGGCTGTGCTGATCGGCGCAACAGTTTTGATGACGCAATCCCGGGCATTGAATTTGATGATGATCGGCGAACGTGATGCTTTTGCGCTGGGAGTTGAAACGTCGCGCGTGCGATGGATCGTGCATTTGACGGCGTCGTTGATGACGGGCACCGCGGTGGCGGCTGGCGGCGCGATTGGCTACGTCGGGTTGGTCGTGCCCCATCTGGTTCGGCTGGCGGTAGGCGCTGATAACCGGCTGGTGATTCCAGCCAGCGCGCTGACCGGAGCATTGTTGGTTTTGCTGGCGGACACGGTGGCGCGGACGATGCTGTCGCCGCGCGAATTGCCGACAGGCGCAATCACGGCATTGGTCGGTGCGCCAGTTTTCGTCTACTTGCTAATTAAAGGGCGGAGCAATCGCTGATACGGATGCTTGAATTACGCAATGTCTATTTCGATTACGACCGGCCAGTGCTTCGCGGCATCACGCTGGAAATTCGCGCGGGTGAGATCGTTGCGCTGTTGGGGCCGAATGGCGCAGGCAAATCTACATTGCTGGGCGCAGCGTATGGCGCGCTGGAACCGTCCGGCGGCGAAGTGCTGTTTGACGGCCGGCCGGTCAA
>JBDSAM010000262.1:0-5145 GCA_039922135.1 Blastocatellia bacterium | reverse complement strand
CAGAAGTCCCGCCGACGGAGGAAAAACGCCCTGCGCGCATTTTTGAGCTTCGAACCTATGAATCGCGCAATGCTTTCTCCTTGCGCAACAAGGTTGAGATGTTCAATCAGGAAGAGATCAAGATTTTCCGCGCCAGCGGCTTTGCGCCCATCTTTTTTGGCGAAGGCCTGGTGGGAACGCGGTTGCCTTCGCTGACCTATCTGATCGGCTTCGACAACATGGCCGCGCGAGACAAGGCGTGGGGCACTTTCGTCGCCAGCCCCGATTGGGCACGCGTCAAAACCCGGCCCGGCTGGACCGACGCCGAAGCGGTGTCGAACATCCACGCCTCGTTCCTGCGCCCAACTGGCTATTCACAGATTCGGTGAAGTTGCCCCGACGGCAAGGGGCAAAATATTGGGCGACAGGCTAACGGTCAGTCGGCTAAAAACGTGCTCCCAGCCGTCGCAAGTGTTTCTCCAATTCATCAAAATCACTAAGCCACAGCGCCCGCGTTTGCTTGATGGCCGTTATTATCTCATCTGATTGTGTTCCGCCGATCCACAGTTCGGTTCGTGGCGGCAGTTCATCCGCCACCTGCCGCACCTGTTGCATCTGTTTGCTGATGGCTTTCTCGCTGCCAGCCCCGACCAGTCCTACCACGACGGCCTGCACATCACTTTTATTCGCGGCGACCACGATCTCTTCCGCCGGCAGATTGATTCCCAGGTAGACAATCCCTAATCCGCCGCTGGCCGCCAACATCGCGGACAGTAATATTCCAAACTCATGCAGTTCGCCGGCGGGCGTGGAGAAGAGAAGCTTACTGGGGCTGTCTGTCTTTATTGAAAGTCGCACCACGGCACCGAGCAGATTGCGCAGCAGGGCTGAAATCAAATGCTCCTGCGCGATGCTTAGTTTCCCATCGTGCCAGGCGTCACCTGTTTGCCGCATCAATGGCAGCGCCACCTGATGCACTAACTGACGAGGTGAAAGCAAGGTCGCCAAACGGCCCAGTTCGCGATCCGCCTCGGTGTAGTCAAACCGCTCAATCGCCGAGAATACGGGTTCCAGATTGAGCTGCTGTTGGCCATCACCCCCGCTCATCGGATTGAAGGCCCTGACCTCCGCTGCCGGGTTTTCGATTAGGGCCTTCAGTTCCTGGTCGCTCAGCGTCGTTAAGCGACCAATGGTATGACCTCGCTCGACGCCTGCCCTCAGCAAGTGCAACTTCTGCACGTCAGCCTCGCTATACAGCCGTCCTCGTACATCGCGCTCTGGCGTCACCGCTTGATATCGCCGCTCCCAGGCGCGCAGCGTGTCTATGCTAAGCCCCGTGAGTTTGGAAACCGCCCGGATAGGATATTGCATTTTTTTCTCACCCTCTTTTTTATACTTAACGCCTCGCATTCTAACGAGTTAGTATAGTGTCGTCAAGGCTTTGTCTAGTTGTTGACGATGATTTGTCCTGGATAAACCCTTGACAGATACTAAAGGTTAGCGCAAAGTGTGGTCTGTCGGGAGAGAAACCGCTCTCGATAGAGAAGGAGGGAGGTTGAGGCCGGATTTGATTATTCGTACCTGGCTTCAATCTCCGTCTGATAGTTAACGTGCAAAATCAAAAGGAGATTACAGATGAAGATGTTATCGAAAGTTGGAGTTTTAATGTCAGTCATGGTTTTGATGGCGGCAACGATGGTGACGTCAGCCAAGACAAGCGACAAAGACATCGTAGACACGGCCGTGGCTGCGGGAAGTTTCAAGACACTGGCCGCTGCACTGCAAGCGGCGGGCTTGATTGACACTTTGAAAGGGAAAGGCCCTTTCACTGTCTTTGCCCCGACCGACGAAGCCTTTGCCAAGTTGCCAGCAGGCACGGTGGAAGCTTTGCTCAAAGACACCGCGAAGCTGAAACAGATTCTGCTATACCACGTGGTGGCCGGCAATGTGACAGCGAAGAAGGTGGCCGGAATGAAATCGGCTAAGAGTGTTCAGGGATCGCCCATCCGGATCACCGCGAAAAATGGCAAGGTCATGGTCAACAATGCAAACGTTGTTACGACCGACATTATGGCCACAAACGGTGTGATCCACGTGATTGATACCGTGATTATGCCCAAGTAGAAGTACCGATGGCGGCGCGAGACAGACACCCTCAGCCGCGATTTAACCAGATAACCAACAAGGAGATTTCAAATGGCGAATATCGTAGAAACCGCGATTGCCGCGGGTTCATTCAAGACTTTGGTGGCCGCAGTTCAGGCAGCAGGATTGGCAGAGACGCTTTCAGGGCCGGGTCCGTTCACAGTTCTTGCGCCCACGGATGAAGCGTTTGCCAAACTACCGGCAGGCACTGTCGAAGGCTTGCTCAAGGACATTCCCAAGCTCGCGGCGGTGCTGACCTACCACGTGATTCCGGGAAGGTTTATGGCTGCCGATGTCATCAAACTTGCTTCAGCGAAGACGGTGCAGGGGCAGAGCGTGACCATTGCCACCATCAACGGAGTCAAGGTGGACGGCGCGAACGTGGTCAAGACCGACATTGAGACAGACAATGGCGTGATACACGTGATTGACAGCGTGATCCTGCCCAAACAGTAAAACGGTTGGCAGGCCCGGACAAGGGCGCTAACTGTGGAAACACAGAGCGGGTCTTATACTATCCGCTCTGTGTTTCTGTGTTAATGAGACCGAAAATGAACGTCGCGGATTCAACAACAAAAACCCCGGGCTCGACTCAGCGTATTCTTCTTGCAGGAGCTACGGGCTACATCGGCGGGCGGTTGCTGAAGACTCTGGAAAGTGCCGGTAATAGTGTTCGCTGTGTGGCGCGCCATCCTGAATTTCTGCGTTCCAAGGTGGGGTCGGAGACAGAAGTAGTTGCGGGCGATGTGCTTGATCCAGGGACACTCACAGGGGCGTTCCATGGGATTGAAACGGCCTATTACCTGGTACATTCGATGGGATCAGCGGGGGACTTCGAGGAAGAAGATCGCCGGGCGGCACAAAACTTCGGAGCGGCAGCCCGCGAGGCTGGGGTGCGGCGGATTATTTACCTGGGTGGCCTTGGAGAGAGCTTCGGTGGACTGTCATCGCACCTGCGCAGTCGCCAGGAGGTAGGGCAGATTCTGCGCGACTCTGGAGTGCCGGTCATTGAGTTCCGCGCCTCGATTGTGATTGGTTCCGGAAGCCTGTCCTTCGAAATGATTCGAGCATTGACCGAGCGACTGCCGGTGATGATCGCTCCACGCTGGGTAGCGACGCTGGCTCAGCCGATTGCGATTGAGGACTTGGTGGCCTATCTGATGGCTGCGGCGGATGTGCCGGGTGATAGCAGCAATATCTACGAGATTGGTGGATCCGATCAGGTCTCTTACGGCGATATTATGCGCGAGTATGCCCGACAACGCGGTTTACGTCGCGTCTTCATTCCGGTGCCCGTGCTAACCCCGCGACTTTCCAGTTTGTGGTTGGGACTGGTCACTCCGCTCTACGCACGTGTTGGCCGCAAGTTGATTGATAGTCTGCGCAATCAGACCATTGTGCATGACTCATCGGCGCTGGCTGTCTTCAAGGTTCGGCCTTGCGGAATCAGTAAAGCCATTTCCAGGGCTTTGTGCAATGAAGATCGCGAATATGCGCAGACGCGCTGGTCTGACGCGCTCTCTTCGGCGGGGCCACAGCAGGCTTGGGGCGGCATAAGATTTGGCGGGCGGCTGGTAGATTCGCGAGTCGCCCGGGTCAACCAGCCGCCCGCCGTCGCTTTCGCTCCGATCCGCCGGATTGGAGGCAAGACCGGATGGTATTACGGCACGTGGCTGTGGCAGCTTAGAGGCTTTCTTGATCTGCTGGTCAGCGGTGTCGGCATGCGTCGAGGCCGTCTTGATCCTGAATGGCCCAGCATCGGTGGCACTCTGGATTTCTGGCGCGTAGAGGCATTCGAGCCAGACCGGCTGCTGCGACTCTCGGCTGAGATGAAGGTACCCGGCAAAGCCTGGCTGGAGTTCGAGGTGCAGGGTGACGCTTCGGCTTCCACCATTCGCCAGACGGCGAGTTTCGATCCTGTCGGATTATCAGGCCTGCTGTATTGGTACGCTTTATTTCCACTCCACCATTTCATTTTTGCAGGCATGCTGCGCGGCATTGCCGAGACGGCGGAGCAAGAGCAAGAGCGAGGAAATAAATGACGAGTTCACTGCGACAGTGGTTTGGATTGGCCGTTTTCGTGGCGATCTGTTTTGCAGTAGCGGGTGTTGGCTCGCTGCTGACGACACCATCGTTGAGTGGCTGGTACGCGGCATTGCAAAAACCGCCGTGGAATCCGCCAAATTGGGTCTTCGGGCCGGTGTGGTCAGCGCTCTACCTGGGGATGGCGATTGCCGGGTGGCTGGTGTGGCGCGAGCGCGGGTGGCGGGCGGCTGCGGTTCCGCTCGCACTCTTCGCCCTGCAATTGGCGCTGAATGTCACCTGGTCAGGATTGTTCTTTGCGCTACACCTGCCTTGGGTAGCCTTCGCGGAAATCGTGCTGCTCTGGTGTGCGATCCTGGCGACGATGGTCTCCTTTGGGCGCGTGAAGCCCGCTGCTGGTTGGCTGCTGGTGCCGTACCTGGCCTGGGTGGCTTTTGCGGCCGTACTCAACTTGACGTTGGCGAGAATGAATGCATGACCCTCGCTGACTCCAAACGGTCTGGTTTATCGGAAAAGATGGCCAGACATATAACCAAACAGGAGATTGTGTGATGTTCAAAAAGTCCGATGCGTTGATCCTCAGCGCCGCCTTTATCTCTTTGCTTTTTTCCGTCTCGCTTTGGTTCGGGCTATTTGGCGCGCCAAACAAGGATGCCGGCGTTTTTGTCGGTTTATGGGTGCCTTCGATTCTGGCCTTGGGGAATTACTTCAAATTGAAGACGGGGGGCAGATAATATGTCCAACGCAGTGATTTTCGCGGTAGGATTATTTGTTACTCTTCTGCTCGGTGGCGGACTATTTTATACCGTCTTGGAAATGCGCGACATGGGTAAGCATCCAGAGAACTACAGGCCAAAACATTATCGTTGGGAGAACTCCGACGAATAAGGGTGCAGTGAGACCAAAAGGAGTGTCAGTCGCCCGACCGTGACAGTAATTCTCGGTTGGTCTGAAAGCTGCTGAAAATGGTTGAGTTAG
>JBDSAM010000261.1:0-5770 GCA_039922135.1 Blastocatellia bacterium | reverse complement strand
CGAAGACGGTCGTTTGGACGAAGCCGAGCCTTTGCTCAAACGCGCGCTGGAATTGCGCCCCGACGATGCTGGATCGCTGTTTCAATATGCACAGTTGGTACAATTGCGGGGGCGAACGGACGAAGCTGTTAAACTGCTGGAACGTGCCGTGGAGCAGAAGAAGGATTATACGCAGGCTTATGTGTTACTGGCGCGGTTATATTTAAAGCAGAAACGCATGTCGGATGCTGACCGGCTGCGAGCGATTATTGATCGCCTGAACGACGAAGAGCAAAAACGGCAGCCGACCGCAGACCCTACGAAATCCAAATTCCAGGAGCCGCCGAAGGCAATCGCGCGGCCTGATACTCCGGGAACCAAGCCTCTGCAGGCCTTCTGAAGCAGTATGCAAAAGCTGATTCGATTAACACTGGTCTTCGCTGCGATGGCATTAGCATTGGGCATTATCATCCCGGCAAATTGGCCAGCAGATTGGCTGGCCTGGGCGAAGATAGATGCGGTGAAGGCATCGTTTCAGCCAAACTTTCAACCGCTAACATCTCCCATAACTCAACAATCGCGTTTTGCTGGCGCCAAAGCCTGCGCAGCTTGCCATACTGAGATTGCCGAAAAGCATCAACGATCCGTCATGACAAAAGCGATGGAGACGGCAGACAGTTGCCAGATTCTACGCGAATTCCCCGATCTGAAACTCAAGTCGGGGAAGTTCAGCTTCCGGATTACGCGTCAGGCAGAGAAAAGTCTTTACACCATCAGCGATGGCAAATCGGAAATTTCCCTGCCGATTCTTTATTGCTTCGGGCAGGGCAAAGCCGGGCAAACGTACGTCTTTGAAAATAACGGCGTAATGTATGAAAGCCGCATCAGCTTTTACAAAGAGATTCGCGGATTGGACATCACGCTCGGTTACGCGGGCGACTCCCCTCAAAGCCTAACAGAGGCCGCCGGACGCCGGATGAGCCTGGACGAAACGAAGCGTTGTTTCGGTTGCCATACCACTGGCTCGACGGCCAGTATTTCAATTGGTTCGCAATCCAGCCTTGCCCATCTTGCCCCAGGCGTTGGTTGCGAATCGTGCCACGGCCCCGGCGACAATCACATTGCCCTGATGAAAGCTGGAGATCAGACGGCAGCGAAGGCAAAGATAAAAAAGCTGAGCAATCTGGATGGCGATGACATTACACAGAATATGTGCGGCAGTTGCCATCGCAGCGTCGAAGATGTAATGGCGTTGCCCAATCGCGGCGGAATCAGCAACATCCGCTTCCAGCCGTATCGAATGTTCAACAGCCGATGTTATTCCGCCGACAAACGCATCGGCTGCACGGCCTGTCACGATCCGCATGACAGTCTGCAACAAAGCGCGGCTTTCTACGATTCGAAGTGCCTGGCCTGTCATCAGCTCAAGCAAGAGTTGAAGCCGAAAGCGAATGCAACCAAGTCTGGGGGCGACGAGCGTAGCGCCCGTGCCTGCAAGGTTGGCAAAAACAATTGCACCAGTTGCCATATGCCGAAGGTTGACCTGCCCGGCTCGCATTTCAAATTTACCGATCACCGCATTCGCATCGTGCGCGAAGGCGCTCCGTTCCCGAATTGAAGGCTATGAAGAAGATTGAAAGCATTTTTGTTGTAACGCTGATGGGCCTGTCTTTATTGGCTGCGCCGGTCTTTGCTCAACGAACCAAATCCGGAAAGTCCGCCACCGCGCAATCTGCCGTAGCCTCACCTGCCTTCGACAAGGCTGCCTCTCAAGCCAATCAGGCGCGCGAAGCCGGAAACCTGGACGAGGCGATTACGTTTTACCGCAAGGCCGTCGCACTGAAGCCGAAATGGGACGAAGGATTGTGGTATCTGGCGACGCTGCTGTATGAGCGCGATCAATACGCCGAAGCGGCAAAGGCATTCAAACAGGTTGCCGCGTTGCGCCTGAAAGTCGGCGCGCCGCTTGCCATGCTGGGGCTGTGCGAATACAGACTGGGTCAATACGATGATTCGTTCATTCACCTGCAACAGGGCCGCCAGCGTGGCATTGGCGACAACCCGGACTTGCTTCGCGTCATGTCATTCCACGAAGCTACGCTGTTTGTACTACGCAGCGATTTTGAAACTGCGCAACGCATCTTCACCGGTATCAGCCGTGAGGGAGGCAGCAGCCAGGATTTGATTATCGGAATGGGATTGGCAGTCTTGCGCATCTCGGCATTGCCAAAACAGATTGATATGAATCATCGCGATCATGAATTGATTCGCCGCGCCGGTCTGGCGCAACACTACTTCGCGCAAATGAACACCGCCGACGCGCAGACGGAATTCGACCGCCTGGTGGCTGAATATCCAAAGACCCCGAACGTGCAATATGCCTACGGCCGCTTTCTGATTGACACGCGCGACGACGAAGCGGGCTTGGCGGCATTCAAGCGCGAGATTGAAAACTCGCCCACGCACGCGCTGGCGAGGCTGCAATACGCTTACATCAAAATCCGCAACAAGGAGCCGGAAGCCGGAATTGCGCTGGCCGAAGAAGCCGTCAAGATGAATCCGCGCCTGCCGCTGGCGCATTACATCCTGGGCCGTTGTTTATTCGAAACAGGCGAAAACGCCAAAGCCATCGAAGAGTTGGAATCCGCGCAAAAGATGGCTCCCGCCGAACCCAGAATCTATTACACGCTGGCCCGCGCTTACGCCAAAGCCAATCGCCGTGATGATGCGGAACGCGCCCGCGAAACCTTTGCCCGCCTGAACAAGATGGCTGAAGACGCTGCTCAGCGCGGCGACCAGAAAACAGACGCGATTGAAGAAAAAGAGCGCGACCCCATCAAGCCTTAAACACAAAATTCGGGCACGCAGACATATCCCAGTTGCCCTGCTGACTGTTGAAATGACTGTTAAAGCAGTAAAACAGCAAAGACCGCCGTTAGGAGGCCAAATTTATGACGACGGTTCGATCTTTGTGTGTGTCGGCATGTATGGCATTCGCACCTTAGGAACCGAAGGCTGCTCGCATTGGCGTGATGGCTTCAACGGTCATACAAAAGTTTTCCGCATTCTTTGAGGTGAAAAGATGAAAGGATTGATTGTTTTCTGTCTCAACTTTGCGCTGGTGGTGGGGAACGGCGTTGCGATTCAGGCTCAATCGAAAACCAAGCCTGCCAAACCAGGCAGAACTCCAGATGCAGCGAGCAAAATATCTTCCGCATCTGGCAGCCCATCTGCCAGCCCATCTGCCAGCATTAACGCTGAGCGGTTGGCGCGAATCCCGGAACGGATGAAATGGTTCGTTGAGCACGGGCGTTCGGCGGGCATCGTCACGCTGGTTGCGCATCGCGGCAAAGTCGTTCAGCTTTCGGCCATCGGCGTGCAAGATTTGGAAAGCAGTGCGCCGATGAAGGAAGACACGATCTTTCAAATCGCTTCGATGACCAAGCCAATTACTTGTGTCGGCGTCATGATCCTGGCCGAAGATGGATTGCTGGCGATTACCGATCCGGTCGAAAAGTTCCTGCCCGCCTTTGCCAACTTGCAGATTCGCGAAAAGAAAGAAGGCGAAGATTTGGAAGAAGTGCGCAAGCCCAAACGCAAAATCACGATTCGTGATCTGATGACGCACACTTCAGGAATGGGCAGCGGGTATCCCGATGGCTTCAAGGATTTATTCGACAAACGCGACCGCACGCTGGCCGAAGCCGTGGACGCTTTCCCGACGCGCTTTCTGGATTTTGAACCGGGTGCGCGGTGGAGCTACAGCAATATGGGCATTGCTACGCTGGGGCGCATCATTGAAGTGGTGTCTGGCAAAAGCTACGAGGCATTCCTGGAAGAGCGAATTTTCAAACCGCTGGCGATGAACGACAGCCATATCTTTGTGCCCGAATCGAAGCGCAGCCGCATCGCTACGATCTACAAACTGGATGGAGAGAAGCTGAGCAAGGCTGATGTTGATCTTTATCGCACGGGCGCAAAGTACTCCGCGCCTGAAGCCGGATTGTATTCGACCGCGCCTGACCTGTTTCGCTTTTACCAGATGATGCTTAATTGGGGCCTCAGTGGGAACATGCCGGATAGCAAACGTATCTTGTCAAAGGCGGCGGTGGAATTGATGACCCAGGTTCATACGGGCGATTTGAAAGCGGGCTTTTCACCTGGCATTGGTTATGGACTGGGCTGGGCTGTGGTGCGAAATGTGGAAGGAATGTTCCGGCTGAATTCCATCGGCACTTATGGGCACGGCGGCTTGTGGAAGACTTATGGCTTTATTGATCTGCGAAAGGAATTGATCGGCGTGATTCTGATGCAGCGGCTCGACGGCGATGGCGATATGGCTGACGAATTCAGCGCATTTATGACAATGGCTGCGGCGGCTGTGCGGTACGGGGAGCGTGAGCGACCTGAGCTTCCCGCAATACGCTGATTGCTGACAGGCAGGAGTTCGCTCACGCCCCCGTACCGCACTAAATTACTGCTTCGGTACGAAGATGATCTGCTGGTCGTCTTTGTTATTACCGTCGGCAATCACGCCACGCAGGAAGTTTTTCATTATGCCTCCGCCATCGGTGGCGAAGAATGTCAACTGGCCGCTGGCGGCATGAATGCGTATGGTTGTGCGCGGCAGGGTGCCTTGTCTGATAAAAGTGACACTCTCTTCATTGCGCGTTGGATCGTGCGATAACGTCCAGGTGCCGGATTCAAGCGCGGGCGGGCTTTGGAAGGCTCTGTAGCCTTTCATAGCCCACGTGCCGCTGGCTGTGATTTGAAATTCCATGACGTAGCCGGTGCGATCCCATTCATCATAGTTGGCGTGCACCACGCCTAATGAATTGATCGTGAACATGACCTTCCACGTGCCTATCAGATTCTCCATCGCGGATGGCTCATGGAGACGTGAATTTCCTTGAGGCGGCGGATCGCTCCAACACAGGCGCGGACTGACGGACAGATCGCAATGCACCGGATCGTAGAGCTTCCCGTCGTCGCCGTAGCCGCTGAAGCGGTGATCTTCAATCAGCGAAGCGGCTGGCGGGCGAGTGCGAATTAATTCATTCCGATCAATCCGTCCCTCTTCATCCTCGCCGGGCAGCGGAATCGTGCCGTCCCAATAAGCGGCAAACGTGACGTTCCAATGCCAACGGTTAGTGCTGGTGTTGAGCGCGCGCGCAACTCCCCCAGCCTTCCAGTACGAGGTCAGCAATAGATTATTGTTCGCCGCCGATGCGCGCCATGCATTGAAAAGTTCCTGCGCCGTTGCTGTTCCCTCAGCCACCAGCCCGTCTTCGTCAATTGGTGCCGTTCCGGCCGGAAAACCATAGTCGCGGGCGCGTTCGGAAGGCCCGCGCCCCTGCCTGTCAGTTTTACCGATGTAATTCCATGCCACCATCTCACGCGCCAGAAAATCGCTCGCCTGGGTCAAGCTTATCGCCGCGCCCAGCGGGCCGCGCCCGTTTTGAAGCCGGTGTTGATTGATCAAATCCAGCAGCTTCTGTTCTTCGGCTTCAAGAGGAATTGCCGTGGTTGAAACTTGCGGAGTCGGCGGAGTTGGTGTCGGTGTCGGAGTTGGTGATGGTTTTGGTGTTGGGGTTGGAGCAGGTGTTGGAGTCGGAGTCGGAGTTGCTGGTGGTGTTGGTGTCGGGGTCGGTGTTGGTGTCGGGGTCGGTGTTGGTGTTGGGGTCGGTGTTGGTGTTGGGGTCGGTGTTGGTGTTGGGGTCGGTGTTGGTGTTGGGGTCGGTGTTGGGGCAGGAGTTGGAGACGGGGCCGTTGAGGATGAAACGGGCAATAC
>JBDSAM010000260.1:0-4824 GCA_039922135.1 Blastocatellia bacterium | reverse complement strand
GAAGGGGGAGCAGGTGGACGCGCGCTTAGGAATTTATCAACCAGCAAGTCAGCCAATTCGGCAATCGCTGCGCGATCCGGTTGCGGCGGCGCTGAAGACGCTGCGTTGTAGGGGGAAGGAATATGTGGAGACGGCGCGTTAACTGTCGCGGGCTGAACTGGAGCCGAAGTCACTGGCTTGGTTTCAAAAGCGACGCGTTTAATGTCCATCAAATGCAGCGGCGAGATGTTGTCAGAGGTTACGTTGCCGCCCCAGGAACCGCAGCCTAGCGTCATCGAAGGCGTTAGCGCTGTTGAAAAACCGATTGCGCCATGCGTCGAAGGCGAATTGACGATGACGCGCGCTGCAGGCATCAGCACGGCATATTGCAACGCCGCATCGCGATTACGTGTATGAATGGAAGCCGTATGGCCCATCCCACCATAATGCAGAATCTGATCACAAAGCTTGCTTCCCTCCTCCAATCCGTTGGCGACGTAGTAGGCCAGAATTGGGGAGAGCTTTTCGATGGAGAGCGGAAAATCGCGTCCGACTCCACCGACTTCGGCAATCAGGCAGCGCGTTGCGGGCGGCACATTTATGCCGGCCCATTCGGCCAGCGTGGTGGCGGGCTTGCCCACAATCTTGGGGTTTAACGTGCGGTTGGGGGTGACTACCAGTTTGGCCAGTTGTTCAGCCTGTGATTTATTCAGGAAATATGCACCTTGGGCCGTGAACTGTTCACGGACTTGTTTATCCAGCGGCGCATCTACCACAACGGCCTGTTCCGACGCGCAGATGGTTCCGAAATCGAAGCAGGTTCCGGCCAGAATGTCGCGGGCGGCCTTGGCTGTGTCGGCGGTTCGCTCGATAAACGATGGTACGTTGCCAGGGCCAACGCCGAATGCAGGCTTGCCCGACGAATAGGCTGCACGCACCAGGCCCAGCCCGCCTGTCGCCAAAATCACTGCTGTCCGCTTGTGCTTCATCAAACTTTCCGTGCCTTCAATGGAAGTCAGTTCGATGCAGCCAATGGCTTCAGCAGGCAGACCTGCCTTCATCCCAGCTTCGCGCATCACATTGGCCGTCTCAATCACGCATCTGGTCGCAGACGGGTGCGGGCTGAGCACAATCGAATTTCGTGATTTGATCGCGATCAGAATTTTGAAGATCGCTGTCGAAGTGGGATTGGTTGAAGGAATGATGGCAGCAACCACGCCTCGCGGCGATGCCATTTCCACGACTGAGCCGGTGTCGCGAACGACGCCAACCGTGCGTAGGTTTTTGAAGTAGTTGTGAACGTCAACCGCCGCGAAAAGATTTTTGATATTCTTATCTGCCGCGTTGCCATAGCCTGTCTCTTCGTGCGCAATCTGTGCCAGCCGGAATGATTGCGATTGCGCAGCGATAGCCATCGCCTCGCAGATCGCATCAATCTTTGATTGATCGAATGCCGCGACACCGCCAGGGCCAGCGGTAAGGGATTGCGCGCGATGCGCTGCTTCGACCAGATCGCGCGCGGCTTGGATGGATTGCAGGTCTTTATCAGGCATTGTCGAAATCAGGCATTGTCGAAACGTTACGCTCTCATCATCGGCAGGAATGGAGATTCCGGGCGCGGGCCAATCGTCTGTTGGGCACAATCAACAACCAAATCCATGATCTCAATCGGCACCTGCCCCAACAGCACCTCGCCCGCTGGCGGGCCAACAATACAAGGCACTTCTGCCTCACGCTCGCCCACTTGCACGGTTACTGTTCCGGCGACGATGCGTTCTTCCTTGCGACCATCCGCGTAGGTCACGATCGCTTTACGCAACTCCCGCAGGCCAAGCCGTTCGACCATATCTTGCGGTAACATCAACATTCGCGCACCGGTATCCACAACAGCGGCGGTTTTCAATGAGCGTATCTGATTCTCAGGAATCAAATCGCGCCTGAAGTTCTCGCGATCACTCGTGTTTTCCAGCCCGATTTCAGTGATGACTTCTCCCATAACGCACCTCACTTGATGAAGACGGCAGGAACGCGCCGACTCACTGAACAATTCACCCGGCTGTTGCAGGTCATTTCCTCTTTTCGCCGCCGTCCGTCAGCGACTTGGGGTCTTTGCCTGTCAGGATGCCCGCCGAACGTGGCAGAACACGCTCAACTTCGATATGCGGGCGGGGGATGACGTGAACCGAAACCAGTTCACCGACGCGCCGTGCCGCTGCCGCGCCGGCATCGGTGGCGGCTTTGACCGCGCCAACATCGCCACGCACAAAGACTGTGACGAATCCTGCTCCGATATACTCCTTGCCCACCAATTGCACGTTGGCGGCTTTGACCATGGCATCGGCGGCTTCCACCGCGCCGATAAATCCTTTTGTCTCGACCATGCCGAGAGCTTCCATACTCATAGCTTCTCCTTCAGATGTTGGAAATTTTGACCGGATGATGCTGCTTAAAATTTCGGATTCCATTGCGTCTGATTCATTACCGGGTGATAACGACGCGGCATCATAAGCCCCGCTCCTAATCAGCACAAGCGGCGCACTCATCATCAGTTTGATGAGTGCGCCGCTTAATTAAATGATTCAATCCGATGCCAGGCTACTTAGTTTGTTTGGCAATAACTTTAGCGGAGAATTTCTTATAGTTAGCCGCTGGGACTATCTTCTTGGTCACCAGTTCGTTTTTCGCTTTGTAGGGGCGGCCTTTGATGATGGCTTCCGCGTATGCGTCGCCGACGCCTGGCAGAGCAACCAGTTGATCTATAGTGGCGGAATTCAGATCAAGCAACTCTTCTTTGGCTTTGGAAGCCGTCTTGTTCGCATGCGCAGCGGTCTTCGCGGCTGGTGCTTGTTTATCAGCTTTACCTGCGGGCTTGGTCTGCGCGATGGCGGCAATCCCAACCAACGCTAGCGCAAAGGTCAAACAGAGTAAGGTCGCAACGAGATTCTTTCTCATCTTAATAAAAGTCTCCTTTTCTGGAACGATGTTTCTATAGGGTTGTTGAATCTGATCGGCAATTCAACTGATTTTGCCGGTCAGGAAGTTTGCTGAACCAGAGAGTAGCACAGAGGTTAAAACGCGCAAGGCCACGTCTCGAAGTGCCATCTTCAACGCAAGTATTAACGCATAGACAGATTCGGGGATTTAAGGTATCTTCTGCCCCGTTGTGATCCTCACTGGCCGCTAATCCTTAGTATTAGCGTACTGATTGCAACAAGCAGAATTTCCGTGAATCGAGACTCCTCACAGGCACTGAACTCGGCGCGGTCTTCGCTGCGAACCGACATCACTAGCCCCTAAATTGCCGAATTCATTTAACCTGTTTGGGCAGTAGCTTAATATTTGCGCGGTTTGCGCTAAAGCTGCCTGTCAACGCGGCCAAAAACGAAATCTGCCGTTCTACATCAGACCGCATCTTGGTCTGGTTCGCTTGAAGTAATTTTGATCGTTGTGAGTTTATTCCCCGAAGCTCTTTACCAGTCGAGCTATCGCCTTTTAAGACCGTTCGCTAATCCGGACTACCTGCTTAGGCGCATGAAATTCAAGCAGGCTATTTTGGCATTGCAGAAGTCTGGCGGCCTCACTCAGCATCATCGAGGAAAATGTTTATGAAGAAATTCACTCTGCTCTGCACGGCAATTCTGCTGGCAACCTTGGCTTTGAACACTGCGTTGACGCGGGGATTAATGAGTTGGCTCAATACCCCTTCCGTTACGAGCGCTGAAATCTCTGGCAAAGACGGCGAATTAATCGTTACGCTGCCAAATACCATCGTCAATAAATATGCCGTGCTGGCAGCCGACGCGCCGGTGGGAGCTTCGCAAATTGCGATCACTAATCCTGGCGGGGCGAATGGATTGGATATCAATACGCTGGCAGCAGGCGATCTGATTATGCTGATTCAGATGTCAGGCGCTTCGATTGATACCAGCAATGCTCCTAACTATGGCACGGTGACGAACATCAGCAATGCCGGACGGCATGAATTTGTCACAGTCAACCAAGTGCAGGGCAACATAATCACGATTAATCCTCCTTGCGGCGGACTGCGGTTCAGTTACACGGCGTCAGGCAAAGTCCAAGTCATCCGCGTTCCTCAATACACGAAACTGACCATTAACAGCGGCGCATCACTGACGGCCCCTGCTTGGGATGGCAAGACTGGCGGCATCGTTGTTGTGAACGTGCAAAATAATGCCATCATCAATGGAGATATTAACGTCAGCGGTCTGGGCTTTCGCGGTGGCGCATTGTCGGAGGGAGGCGGCTCGCAATTAAGCACGGATTACGTTACCAATTCGAAGGACATCGGCGCTGAGAAAGGCGAGGGCATCGCCGGTTATCAAGCCGATTACGATTTGACCGGCGGGCGTTACGCCCGCGGCGCGGCAGCCAACGCGGGCGGCGGCGGTACATCGCACAATTCCGGCGGCGGCGGCGGAGCAAATGGAGCGAACGGCAAAGTCTGGACCGGCCAGGGCGTGATGGATGGCACAGTTGTGGGCGCGGCGGCCTGGGCGCTGGATCCCGGATACATCGCCAACGGCAACAAGCTGACTGATTCATCAGGCGGCGGGCGTGGCGGTTATAGCTATGCGTTCTCCAACGCCGACGCTTTGACGCAAGGGCCAGGCAATCCCGCATGGGGCGGTGACAATCGCCGCGAAGTCGGTGGATTGGGCGGACGGCCCGTAGCGCAGGACACTACGGGCCGCATCTTTTTCGGTGGCGGCGGCGGCAGCCGCGGCGGCTTCGGCGGCGGCGGTAGTACCGGCGGCGGTGCTGGCGGCGGCCGGTCCGGTGGCGGCGGCTATGGCGGCGGCGGTGGTGGCTACGGCGGCGGCGGCG
>JBDSAM010000259.1:0-5913 GCA_039922135.1 Blastocatellia bacterium | reverse complement strand
CGCGCCATCTGCGCGGCGCGCTGGTAATAGCCGTACTTCATATCCGGGTCGGCCTTTGACGCGGCTTCAAGCAGCGCGTCCGGCGAACCTTTCTCCGCCACCTTATTCAAATCATCCCAGCGCCGTTGATTGACGTCTTTCATCTGCTCTGCCTCAGTGGCGCTGCGCTTGATCGCTGCGGCGCTGGCAGGAGCGTACTTTTCGACGTACGGCATTACGGATTTCAGTTGATTCATCAGGTTGACGATGTTGCCACGCTGGTTCTGATCGTTCTGCCGCCTGGCCGACGCCATTTGAGCTTGCAGGGCGGCCAGCGTCTTTTCAATTAACTCGCGCGCGACAGCCGGTGTGATCAGGAATTTCGGTTGGTTGCCTGATGCCCCATTGCCGCCACCATCAGGCGGGGACGGTGGAGGAGCGAACGAAAGCAGGTTGATGGCGAAAGAGGCGGATTCGTTACTGAGCTGAGTTTCTGCCCGAAGTTTGGCAATGATGCTATCGGCCAGTTCCCCTGCCGCCGCCGTATCTTTTTCCCGTAGCGAATAGAGGATGCCGGATACGACGTTGGGGTTTTTAGCCGTTGCCAGCTTCTCTTTGGCAATTTGCAGCGCCCGTTTTGGGTCTTGTTGCGCGCTCTGCTGCGCCAGCATCAATTCGATCTGCGTTTCGTTGTCAGGGTTATAAAGGTTGCTCTTGCCGTCAGCGGGCGGGCGCGTGGCGACAAGAAAATTACTGGCGAGTTGGGCGTCGTGCGCGGCGATCATCTGCACAACCTCCTGGCGCATCTGCAGGAAGTTCCGGCGGAAGTTTTCAGGGATCGCATCGGGAGCGTCTTCGGGCTGATGGATTGCTTGAATGAGAATGTCCATCGCTTCGCCAAAAAGCGACCGCGCGCGTTTCTCATCGTATTGCCACAGCATATCGGCGGCTACAACCAGGATTCGCATGCGATTCTCAGGCAGCTTGAAAACTTGCACTTCCGCGATCAATCCATCAAGCATTGCCAGAGCCTTCTGCTCCAATTCCTTATCAAGCTTCTTCTCTTCTCGCCCCTGCGCGGTTGCTAGCAGAGCGAAAGGACGAGCGAAGACGGAAAGAACCATCAATAATGCGCAGACGGACGCGACCAGCAGTTTCTTGTATTTCATCTTTACCTCCTGCGAAAAACGCCTTTGTAGTAACGAATGATCTTGTTACTACAAAGCGCGGCCACTCGCTAATAAAGTTGGGTTAGAAGCTGGGGCGGTTAAGCTCTGATACGATTGATTGATCCGGAAGCGCCGGGAGAACGAAGCGGCAATAGTCTTCTTGCAGTGTTTAACGTTGGACGAGAAACCGTTTGGTTATTCAATTCGCGCGCGGTTGGGGAATGCGCTCTTCCCCTTCCATCAGTTTTCCGTCCAACATCTGTATGTGGCGGTCAGCCAAATGCAGAAAGCGGGCATCGTGCGTGACCAGACAAACGGTAGTGCCGCTGGCGTGCAGTTGCTTAAGCAAGTCCATGACTAATTCGCCGCTGGCCGAATCCAGATTGCCGGTCGGTTCGTCGGCCAACAGGATCGTCGGATTGCCGACGATGGCGCGGGCGATTGAAACCAATTGCTGATGGCCGCCGGAAAGCGAACTGGGACGCTGGCGCGCGCGATCCGTCATCCCGACTTTGGCCAGCGCCTCGTTGACACGCTCTTTGCGGTCCGCCGGTCTCATCTTGGAATAACTAAGTGGTTGTTCGATGTTTTCGTAGACGGTCATATCGCCGATCAGGTTGAAGTTTTGAAAGACGAACCCGATGTCCTGGTTGCGAATGCGCGCGCGATCAGAAAGCTTAAGGTCTTGCACGGGCTGTCCCGCGAAGCTGAAGATACCGGCAGTCGGCGAATCCAGCAGTCCCATAATTGCCAACAGCGTGGATTTGCCACAGCCCGATGGACCAAAGATGACGACAAATTCGCCTCGACTGACTGTTAGATCAATTCCATTTAGGACAGGCGCATTAATATTGCCATTCCGAAAGACTTTGGTCAGATCTTCCATCAACACCAGCGGAAGGTTGTAACTCATCATTATTCCTCGGTGGGCTTTCCTCAATGATTTTGATTTCAGTTTGAAGTGGGATCGGTCAAGCATACGCTCAATTAGGCGGCCCTGTTCACAACTTTTGAATTCATTTTGATTGCACAGAGTTTTCAGGCTGGCTATGCTGGCAGCCGTCACATCATCAAATTCCTGAATCAGCACCGCGAGCGGTACCGATACCTACAAACAGCTATGACACCAGAAGAGATTCGACTACAGGAAGCACGCGCGCGCACAAAGCATTGGAAACGCTGGGGGCCTTATCTATCCGAGCGTGCCTGGGGCACCGTGCGCGAAGACTATTCGCCTGACGGCACAGCATGGGATTACTTGCCGCACGATCACGCGCGGTCAAAAGCCTACCGCTGGGGCGAAGACGGCATCGCCGGCATTTGCGACCGGCATCAGTTGATCTGCTTCTCGGTGTCAATGTGGAACGGACGCGACCCGTTTTTGAAAGAACGCTTGTTCGGCCTGACAGGGCGGCAGGGCAATCACGGCGAAGATGCAAAGGAGTATTACTTCTATCTGGATTCGACCCCTACGCATTCGTACATGAAGTTTCTGTACAAATATCCGCAGGCTGAGTTTCCGTATGAGCAATTAGTGGAAGAAACCGCGCGGCGCGGGCGTGATGAGATGGAGTATGAGTTACTGGATACCGGGGCGTTCAACCAGGACCGCTACTTCGATGTGTTCGTCGAATATGCCAAAGCCGATGTGGACGACATTCTGATTCGCATCAGTGTGGTTAATCGCGCGGCTGAGCCGGCAAAGTTGGATTTGCTGCCGACGCTCTGGTTTCGCAACACGTGGGCGTGGGGCAGCGACGAACGCAAGCCGCGCCTGCGCCGCGACGAACATGCTGACGCCTTGGCTGGTGCGTTTGCGCTGCAAACTTCAGTCATTCGCGCTCGCCATTTCGACCTACCGCTGCGCTACCTTGTTTGCGCCCACCTGCCGGAATGCCTGCCGGAACTCCTCTTCACCGAAAACGAGACGAACTTGCAACGGCTCTATGGCAGCGACAACAAAGCCGTGTACGGCACAAACTTTGTCAAAGACGGCATCAACGATTACGTGGTGAATGGCGCGCGCGAGGCCGTCAACCCGCAAGCGGTCGGCACAAAAGCGGCGGCGCGTTACAAACTGAATCTGGGCGCGGGCGAGACGGCGACGATCAAGCTGCGGCTGACAATAGCGGAACCGAAGCCTGAAATGCTTGGTGCGCAGTTTGATGAAGTATTCTCCGCGCGCGTACGCGAGGCCGATGAGTTTTATCAGAAGCTCGCACCGGCAGGCGCCGATGAGGACGTGCGGCGCGTACAGCGCCAAGCCCTTGCCGGAATGCTGTGGAGCAAACAGTGGTATCACTACGACATGCGACGCTGGTTGCGCGGCGATCCGGCACAACCCGAACCACCGAAGTCCAGATTGCACGGGCGTAACAGCACGTGGAAGCACCTGTTCAACGAAGACGTGATCTCGATGCCGGACAAGTGGGAGTACCCGTGGTACGCGGCGTGGGACTTAGCCTTTCACTGCATCCCATTGGCATTGGTTGATCCGGACTTTGCCAAAGAGCAACTGATCCTGATGCTGCGCGAATGGTACATGCATCCGAACGGACAGATTCCGGCTTATGAATGGGCCTTCGGCGACGTAAACCCGCCGGTGCATGCCTGGGCGGCGTGGCGCGTTTACAAGATCGAACAGCGGCAGTACGGACGGACGGATCGGCGTTTTCTGGAGCGGGTCTTCCACAAACTAATGCTCAATTTCAACTGGTGGGTCAACCGCAAAGACACCGAAGGCAACAACGTTTTTGAAGGTGGCTTTCTAGGCTTAGACAACATCGGCGTGTTTGACCGCAGCTCAACCTTGCCTACTGGAGGCAAACTGGAACAGTCAGACGCGACCAGTTGGATGGGGATGTATTGCCTGAACCTGATGACCATTGCGTTGGAATTAGCCAAAGAGAATCCGGCTTATGAAGACGTGGCGTCAAAATTCCTCGAACATTTTGTATACATATCGCGGGCGATGAACGACATTGCCGGCAAAGGCATTGAGCTGTGGGACAGGCGCGACGGTTTTTATTACGACGTGCTGCACCTGCCCGGCGGCCACAGCTTCCCAATGCGCGTGCGTTCGATGGTCGGCTTGATCCCGCTATTTGCAGTCGAGACGCTGGATTCGGAAGTGCTGGACAACCTGCCCAGTTTCAAGCGACGCATGCAATGGTTCATTGACAACCTGCCGGAGTTCGCTGACTGCATCGAAACCATGACCACGCCGACCAACGTGCGGCGCTTCTTTTCGCTGGTCAATCGCAGGCGGTTGAAATCAGTGTTGAAGTACATGCTGGACGAGAACGAATTCCTGTCCCCGTTCGGCGTGCGTTCGTTGTCCCGGTTTCATCTGGACAATCCGTACCAACTTATAGTTGACGGCCAGGAACATCGCGTGGATTACGAACCGGCTGAATCGCGCACGGGATTGTTCGGCGGAAACTCCAATTGGCGCGGGCCGGTCTGGTTCCCAGTCAATTTTCTGATCTTGGAATCGCTGCAAAAATTTCATTACTTCCTGGGCGATGAGTTCAAGGTCGAATGCCCGACCGGATCAGGCCAGATGAGGAACTTATGGCAGGTGGCCGAAGAGCTATCGCGGCGATTGACGAAAATCTTCCTGCGCGATTCGCACGGACAGCGCCCTGTGTATGGCGGCACCAACAAGTTCCAGCACGATCCGAACTGGCGCGATTACGTTCTGTTTTACGAATATTTCCACGGCGACAACGGTGCGGGCTTAGGCGCAAGTCATCAAACCGGCTGGACAGGCCTGGTCGCCAAGCTGATTCAACAAGTTTACGCCTCACGCCCCGATGATCAATCTGGCAAAGTTACTGGACATCTGGATCCCGGCATTTTGGAAAGGTTGGGGCGATAAGTGGAAATGCCAACGCTCGCCAAATTTGTCATACTCAAGCTTAATGATCACAATTTCGTCTTAATGCCACGCTTCAAAAATGGCAGCGCATGAGCATTTAACTAATTCCAAGTGTCGCAGGGATACAGGTGGGCAATTTCGGATGAAAGGCCTCTGCCAGTCTTTTTGATTCACTGTACCGTTCCGATGTATAAGCTTGCCATTCGACCTACCAGAATCCACGCTAGCAGCTCCTTTGAAGATTTTGTAGGCTTTTCATTACATTCTGACATTTTTGTCAGAGCAAATTATCTATTGCCAAAGACGTAAATTCGATAAGCAGATCTGCAAACCCCTTAGCCTTAAACAAGTTTGCTACTTAACCTCGAAGCACATAGCGTGTGGCATTTATATTGCCTTTCTACTGGGTGAGCAAAGTCATTCGAGGCGTCACCATAAATATAAAGCTTGCTGGGATAAAATCAGTGGAACGCCTCGGATGAATTGCTCGGCCTCCTCACCCCTAAGCCATGGGATACAACCTTTATCTAATTCGTTCTCACGCCTTCATTTAAATCAATTAAATCAATCCCAAGATTTCTCTAGACGGTCTGATGGTCAGGCCGTGAGAGGCAGAGTCGTCCGTTTGCGTGAGCAGTTACAATGATTCGCGCTGGAACATGCAGAAGTGGTAAGAACCGCTGCATAAGCCGACAAGACGCGACAGCGTCAATTCCGGACCACTGCCATCCCTTTCCATCAGCCTGCCTGACGGCACTTAGATCGGTTTTCGATTCAGCGTATGGTAAATCCGCAAAACTCGACCCAAGCCAAAATGTCGCTTTCCGTGATAGTTGCGAGAGCTTCTTTGATGGCTTGCAACAGTGCTTCGACGGTGCGGGCTTT
>JBDSAM010000258.1:0-11596 GCA_039922135.1 Blastocatellia bacterium | reverse complement strand
CCCGGTTTGAAGCCGCCGCCGCCGCGACCGGCCAGCAGAATGGGCAGGTCTTCGTGATTGTGTTTGTTGCCGTCGCTGATGCCCGCGCCATACACGATCATGCAATTATCCAGCAAGCTGCCGTCGCCGTCTTTCGTCGCTTTCAGCTTCTTCAGATACTGCGCGAACATTTCGATGTGGTAGGTGTTGATTTGCGCAACCTTTTCGATCCAGTCAGCATTGTTGCGGTGATGCGTCAGCGGATGATGCGGATCATTGATGCCGATTTCGGGATAAACGCGCGTGCTGCCTTCGCGTGCGAACATCAGCGTCGAAACGCGCGTCAGGTCGGTCTGAAACGCCATCATCTGCAGGTCGCACATCAGCGTCACGTATTCGTTGAAGGTGACGGGAATTCCCGCCGGCTTTTCAATCGAAGGCTGTATCGCGCGGTCGTCTTTTTCGGCCCGTTCGATGCGCTGTTCAATCTCACGAATCGCAAATAGGTATTCGTCAATTTTGCGGCGGTCATTGGCACCCAGGCTGGAAGTGAGCTTCTGCGTGTCGTCGCGAACCATGTCCAGAATGCTTTTACGATAGGCCGCGCGACGAGAGCGCACTTCCGGCGACAGGCTCAGATCGGCGGTGCCGAACAATCGCTCGAATGCCATGCGCGGATTGATTTCTGGCGGGTTGGGCGTCGTAGGCGTACGCCATGAAATGCTGTTGGTGTATGCGCAGCTATAACCGGAATCACAATTGCCCACAGTGCGCGAATCTTCGCAGCCAAGTTCCAACGATGGGAATCGCGTCTGCGATCCGATGGCCTGCGCCGCAACCTGATCCGCCGAAATGCCTGCTTGAATGTCCGCACCCGCAGTCTTTTTGCAATGCACACCGGACAGGAACGACGCGCCCGCACGCCCGTGATCGCCGGGGCCATCGCCCAGCGCGTTGCCGTTGTGATCATCCAGCTTGGACAGCACAAACAGGTCATCGCGTAGTGATTCCAGCGGCTTCAGAATTCGCGAGAATTGAAAGTCTTTGCCTTCGCCGGTTGGCCGCCACCAATCAATGCTGACGACGCCATTGGGCACGTACAGAAAAGCCAACCTGACCGGAGCTTTGGGCGCAGACGCAAACGCTGGCGTCATTGCATCCAGCATCGGCAAGGCGATGGCGGCAGTTCCCAGCCCTTTTAGAAATGTGCGTCTCGGCAGATGTTTGCGTGTGATGATCATAATGTCCTCTCCACCTTCCTTCGATTTTGAAACGGCAGACTGTTAGCAATTTCCAGCGCCAACGTGGAAAAACGATAGTTGTTTGCGGCCAGACGGCCAGCGATTTGCTTAATCGCCGGTTTGTCGTAACGTTCGATGCCACGTCCCAAGGCATAGGTCAGCAGCTTTTCGGTCAAACATTCAGCGAAGGCATTGCTGTCGGCTTTTACAATTGCCTTCAATTCCGTTGGCCCGTTGAAAGATCGTCCATCAGGCAGCGTGCCGGCGGAATCCACCGGCAGATTTCCGTCTTTTGTCCGCCACGCGCCAATGGCGTTGAAGTTTTCCAGGCCGAAGCCCAGCGGGTCCATGCGCGAATGGCAGGAAGCGCAGACAGTGTTTTTGCGATGCTCTTCCAATTGTTGGCGCAACGACACGGACGCCCCAACTTTAGCAACGTCCAGATTAGGAACATCTGGCGGCGGCGGCGGCGGCGGCGCATTCAGGATGTTATCCAAAATCCATTTGCCGCGCAGCACAGGTGAAGTGCGCGTTGCGTAAGAGGAAACCGTCAGGATGCTGGCCTGCGTCAGAATGCCGCCGCGCTGCGTTTCGGCAGGCAGTGTGACTTTGCGGAACTCCGGCCCCTTGACGCCGGGAATTTTGTAAAACTGCGCCAGCCGCTCATTCAGAAACGAATAGTTGGCATCAATGAAATCCAGAATGCTGCGGTCTTCGCGGACAATGCTTTCAAAAAACATCTCGGTCTCTTGGCGCATTGAACGGCGCAGATATTCTTCGAAATCCGGGAATTTCTTCTGATCCGGCTTTTGCGATTCCAGGCGGCGAAGTTCCAGCCATTGGCCACCAAAGTTTTCAACCAGCGCATGCGATTTCGGGTCGCGCAGCATTCGCTGCACCTCGGCGGTCAGCACCTCCGGTTTGCGCAAGCTTCCTTGCTCAGCACAACGGAACAACTCTTCATCCGGCATGCTCGACCACAGAAAGTAAGACAAGCGCGAAGCCAGTTCGTATTGGCCGATGGGCGAATAATCCGCCGTGGCCCTTGCCGTTTGGCGTTCTTGCTCAATTCTAAAAAGGAAATGAGGCGAAACCAGCATTGCCTGAATCGCCTGCACCAAGCCTTCTTCGACCGAATCGCCCTGGCGTTTGGCCAGCGCCATCAGACTGGTTAATTGGTTGATTTCTATAAGCGTCGCGGGGCGGCGATAAGCCTGCCGCGCTAGATTGGTAATAATCTTCCGTTCGCATCCAGCCTGTTTAAGATCGCAGATGAAAATCTTTTTCTGGCTTACAGCGGATGGCCCCTTAGGTTGGTTATACGGGCCGCCGATTTCCACCGTGCTGATGCGGGCATCATTGGCGGGAATCTTTAAGGATACAGCGCGGGCTTCGTCGAATTTTTTCTTGGCGTCGGCCAGCCGCTCTGGCGGCAAGCCTGGGCGAGGCTTGAATTCCGGCGCTGGCGGTTCAGGGCGCTTCGATGGATTTGGCCCCTCGTACCGCGCGGGCAATCCTTCATACAGATGCTGCAAGGTGACGGCCACCCAATGTTCGCCCGCTGGAACTTTGGCGCGAAGCTCGGCGACTTTTCCTCCCAGTTCCTGCCGGTCAACTTCAAATGAAGCCAGTTTTTCGGGATCAAAATCCAGCGATTGTGCCGGCTGGCCATCCACCCACACAGCAATCGAAAGCGGTTCAGACGCCGCCGGACGATTGCCGCCCAGAAAGACACGGAAGTTATATTCGCCGTCTACGGGAAACTTATGCGAAACGTGAAAGGCATTGGGCAGGCTCAATCCCGTAACGTCGTAATCGCTCAGCGCCTTTTGCGAAGGCGCGACTTTGCGCCCTTCGGATCGCAGGCGCGCCATCGTGGGTTTCATCTGCTCCGCGCCGAACACTGCCGTGCGAGCGATCTTTTCCGCCGCCGTCAGATACTTTTCCATCAGCACGGGCGACAGCGACAGCACATCGCCAATATTGTCGAAGCCGTAGCCGGAATCGTCTTGCGGAAAGTCGTCGGCTGGTTTGAAATTCACGCCCAGCAGATCGCGCACAGTGTTGTCGTATTCCGCGCGATTCAACCGCCGCGCAGTGACGCGGCCCGGATCGGGCTTTACGTTGCGGTCAGCGATTGCGAACTCGCTTTCGATCCAGGCGATGACGGCTTTCAATTCCACAGGGTCCGGACGCGGCACGCCCTTCGGTGGCATCTCGCCGGTCTTTAACTTCAGCAGGATTGTTTCCCACTGTTCGCGATGCTGCGCGACATCAGCGGCAGTGCGGTACTGCGACAAACTTAGTTCGCCCGACTTGCGCTTCTGGTTGTGACAGGCAATGCAATTGTCGGCCAGGAAGGGCTGAATGGTTTTCTCGAAATCCGGTTTGTTCTGCGCTTGGCGCGCGGATGGTACAAAAGCCAGCCCGCTGAGCACAGCCGCAATAATCAATACCCGCGCTAGATTCTTCCTTGTCATTAAAGTCTCGTGATTACTTGTGATTATCAGATGGTTTTACCGAGCCAATTGTCTTCGATTTCAAGCAAAGATCAACTTGAAGCCCGCAATCACTAACACCACTGCCAACAGTTTTTTGATGAAGTCCGGCGAGAACTGCCGGCTGCCCAGATACGACCCAATCGCGCCGCCCGAAATCGCTGCTGCTGCCAGCGGCAAGGCAAATAGTGGAAGCTGTTTTGTGCCGCTGATATTGCCCAGCAGACCGGAGATGGAATTGACCAAGATAAACAACGCCGAAACCGCCGATGCGGTCTTGGTCTTTGCCCAGCGCATAAAGATCAGAATTGGCGTCAGAAAAATCCCGCCCCCAGTGCCTGTCAATCCCGATAACAATCCTAAGCCCGCGCCTGTAGAGATCGCGATAGCCTTTGATGGTTCATGCGTCTCTTTGTCGCTTTTCGTCTCAATTAAAAAACGAATTGCTGAATACAGCAGCACCAAGCCGATCAGAATCTTGAACACGCGCGTCGGCAGGTTGATGTAACCGCCCAGGAACGCAAGCGGCACCGATAGCACCGCAAAAGGCCAGAACAACTGCCACGAAAAATGTCCTGCTCGCCAGAACTGCCAAGCTGTCAAACTGGCCACCAGAATGTTCAGGACCAGTGACGCCGGTTTGATAGTCGCCGCCGCCAGCCCGAACAGCGTCATCACGGCAATGTAGCCCGACGCGCCAGCGTGCCCAACCGATGAATAAAGAAACGCCACGATTGCAATCGCAGCAGACAATAAGACGATGTGTTCAACACTCATGGTTTGCATATTTAGAAACGTCGGCGATGTTGGATTGGTTACGGCGCGATTTTCCAATCGCGTGTTGAAATACGCAAGCATTGGCTAACAGGAGACGAATTGTGAAAATGGCCATTGGCCACTGGCCATTTGGCATTGGCCATTGATCTAACAGGGGGAAAGCGTTCTTCTCCTGCTTAACCAATGTCCAATGCTCAATGACCGATAGCCAATGGCCGATTAATCCGCCACAACGGTCAAGGCGGGTTAGAACACGAACTTCAGGGTCAGCTGAATGCGCCGCGCGTAGTTGGCCTGATTGCTGGCTACAATCTGCCCAAAGGCCGCCGAAGTCACGCCCGTTTGCGGTCCGGGAAACAGCACGTGATTGAATGCATTGATCAACTCGCCCCGGAACTCGATGTTCTTGTGCTCGAAGATTTCGGTCTTCTTGATCACCGAAAGATCAATGTTGCTGATCTTATCGCTGCGCAGGAAGGGAAGCCGCAAGGGCGCCGTCCGGACGTTGCTGACCGGCTGGAAAGTCCCATCGCGGTTGAAGCCGGTCGGATTGGCCAGCGGCGTTCCCGCGCAGGAGGTGGCGTTATAGGTGGTTTTGCACGGATCGTTGAAATCCACCCAGACCGGCTGCCCGCTGGTGTTCCGAATGACGGTCGAGCCATTGCGCAAAGCGACAAAGCCTTTCGTATTGAACCAGCGCGCGTCCGATTGCTCGTCACCGGATATGGCAATGTCTTTCAGGTCGCCGTAGTAGAAGACATTGCCGAACCCGATCGGCACGCCGCTCTGGAGTTGAAAGACCCCCGCCACCTGCCAGCCGCTGACGAAGTACGAAGCCAGCCGATTGACGCCAGCCCCGAATTTCCGGCCCTTGCCGAAGGGGAGTTCGTAAATGCCGCTGGCCGAAAAGCGGTGTGGACGATCCGAGCCGGAGATGACTTCGACCGGGCGCGGGTCGTCGCCGTTCAAGAACTCGACGGCTTCCATGAACTTCGACCAAGTGTAGTTGAAGCCCAGCGTGTAGCCCTTCGAGAATCGCTTGTCCAAACGGGTTTGCAGCGAGTGATACCAGGAATAGCCTTCGTTGGTCGTCGTGTTGACGGCGTCGAACTGCGGGAAGGGGCGCAGCAGTCGTTCCCGCGCGATATTGGTTCCGCGCAAAGCCGCAATCGCATTTGCAGGCATCAGCCCGGAAAAGGGATTGGGCAGCAACGCGCCCAGATACGCATTGGTCGTGTCGTCGCGCGTCGTGGCCTTGCTCAAAAACCGCTGCGGTAGCACGTTCAGGTTGCGGCCCGTTTCGATGTGCGTCCCACGGTTGCCGACGTAGGCAGCCTCGGCCACCCAGCCGCCAGCCAATTCGCGCTGCACGCTCAACTCGAACCGCTGGTGATACGGCGCGAGCGGTTTCGGGTTGTAGAAGCTGATGCTCTGGCCCAGGAAGGTTTGAACACCGTCGGCGGCGCCGCGCGGCGCATTCAGTCCGTTCTGGAAAGCCGCGAACGGATTCGACAGCGTTTCGATGAAAGTGACGCCGTTGTTAAGCGAGGGCGTCAGCGCCGTGTTGGTGGCGAATCCGATCTGGTTCACGTCGCCGCGACGCTGCCCCAGAAACCCGAAGAAGATGCCGTAGCCGCCACGCACCACCGTCTTGTCGGTCAGTTTGTAGGCAAAGCCCAAGCGCGGCATGTAGTTATTGCGCGGCGTCTTGTACAAGCCGCGCGGTTCCCCGTTGACACCGGCAAAGGTCAGCCCGCCGCGAATGTTGAACGCGCTGGCCGGCACTTCCGGCGTCGGGTTGAGCGTGTATCTGGTCCTGGCCGCCGCCTCGATCGGCTGAATGCCGAAGTAATCGAAGCCGCGCACGCTGCGGTTGTAGCGTTCGGTCAGCGCCCCTTCGACTTCGTAACGCAGTCCCACGTTGATCGTCAGCTTCGAGTTGACCTTCCAATCGTCCTGGACGAAAACGCCCGTCGTAGTGGATTGCTCGGCATAATCCGCCGGCTGACTGATCGAACCGGAAGTCGGCAGCCCAAGCAGGAAAGCCGCGAAGGAGAACCCCAGTTGACTGGGCACGGCGGCGTTGTCCAGCGGCCCGCGCACCCACGCCGAATCGAAGTTGAACTGTCCCGTCTGGTTATTGCCGAAAAACTTGTCAGTCTCGCGGTAGGAGCGGAACTCCATCCCGTATTTCAGGGAATGCGCTCCGACGACATGATTGACGGTTGAATTGAAGGCGTGCGTATCGGTCGGGCGCAATTCGCCGCCGACGCCGGTGCCCTGGTAACCGGAGATTTCAAAGCGCGGGAAGCGCCTGGTCTCTTCCCCGATCAGATTGTTGTAGTAGCCGGGGAAGCCCAAGCTGGTCAGATCGAATCCGCGATTGTCGGGGTTGGAATTGGTGCCGCGAATGAAGCGGTTGTAGCCGTAACGCGTGTTGATGACCATCGTCGAATTGAGCGTCCAAACATGGTCCAGCGCGCCTTGCCGCGATTTGAAGAGGAAAGCCTCGCCGGTCGCGGCGTTTTGGTAGTAGTTGTTGTAGTCGCTGTCGCGGTTGTACCAACTGCCACGCCCGAAGATGCGATGCCGGTCGTTGATAACGTGGTCAATGCGGATCGTGTTCGAGAGGTATTTGATGGTCTCGAGCAGCGCTGGTTGAGCGAAATTGCCCGTCCCGTCGGCTGCGCCGGCGGAGGTCGGTTTGGGCAGGAAGTTATCCACGAACTTCCGCGCAATCGGACTGATCAGGTTGGCCGGAATGATGTTGCCCGGGAAGGGATCGCGGCGTATGCGGCTGCCTTCCTGGCGCGCGGTAAACGGATTGTAGAGTTGGTAACCCGAATTGAACGCCAGCAATTCGGAGAAATCGCCGTTGCGCATCTTCTCGCTGGGAATGGTAGGCGTGCCGTTGTTGCGCGGGCGCGATTCCGGAATGCCCTCGATGCCGTACATAAAGAACGTCCGGTTGCGCCCCTTATAGACTTTCGGTATCCACACCGGGCCGCCGACAGTTCCGCCCCAGCGGGTGTATTTGAAATCCGGCAACGGCGTGTTAGTCCGGTTGGCGAAAAAGTCATTAGCGAACAGTCCCGGCGGCAGTTTGGTGTAATAGGCCGTGCCGTGTAGGCCATTTGTGCCTGATTTGATGCTCAGGTTGGTCACGCCGCCTTCGGTATTGCCGAAGCTGGCATCGAAGGTGGCGGTCTGCACCTTGAATTCCGCGATCAGGTCCTGGGGCGGCACGAAGGACGCGATGACTTCGTTGGCGTTGGCGGTCGAAGTCGAGGGCACGCCGTCAATCGTGATATCGCTGCGATTGGCCAGCGTGCCGTTAATCGCGTAACCGACGATGTGCGTCGGTTCGAAGGGGCGATCCAGGCGCGGATCGCGCGTGTACGAAACGCCGCCGGCCAGCCCGATCAGCTTGAACGGTTCGCCGTGCGGGATGGGCAGTTCCGCCACGCGCCGGGAATCAACCACCGTTCCCAACGAACCGGAAGTCGTATTGAGCGCCGAGGCTTCGCCGGTGATGGTCACGGACTGATCCATTGAGCCGATCTCAAGCTCCAGGTCAATCTGAATATTGTCGTTCACCTGCACCACAATGCCGTCGCGCACGGTTCGCTTGAAGCCGGAGGCTTCAACCACGATCCGGTAAGTGCCGGGAATGAGATAAGGCGCCTGGTAGAAACCATTGTCGTTCGACTTCGACGCAATGGTCGTCCCCATGGCCAGGTTGGTGACTTTTACCGATGCGCCCTGAACGATCGCCTTGTTCGCATCCAGGACTTTGCCGTTAATGGTGCCGCGCGCTTCCTGCGCGAGGGCTGCTGTCGAGGCAAGCAACACGATCGCGGCAAAAGATATTGCGGCGAGCAGTCGTCTTGCTCCAGTTGCTGTTGACTTCATTTTTGTTCCTCCTAGTGAGTGAGAAAGGCCGTGGCCGTTGGCGGGCCGTCGAGCCTTGCGAATAATCATCGCCCCGGATGATTTCCTGTGTGATGATTGCCTGTGTGATGAACTTGTTCTGTGTGACGAACTTTTATTTCGCCCGTCTTTTCAGCCAAGCCGGATAGTCTTGCGAAAGTAGTTTGGCCGGCGCGCCGGTGTACCAGTTGTAGCCGGTGCGCCGTTCGTATTCGATCTCGGCCAAAGTGGTTTTGATCTGGCCGTCGCGCCCGCAAAAGATCGGGCGGTTGGTGCCAATTTCGTAAAAGCGCGCCCACAGCGGTTCGGCCTTAGCGTCTTCAACAACAATCAAGTCGTAGCCTTTGGGCTGCGCGGCATCAGGCTTTTTGGCCACCTTGATGCCGGTTAGCTTGGCCTGATTGAACCAGGCGACGGCTGATTGAATTGCTTCAACCACATGCGCATTGGGACGGCTAATGTCCATCAAAAATCGGACGATGCCGACGCTCTCCGAACCGCTCAGCGAAATCTTTTCGTAGGTGCGCGCCGGAGCGGGCGCAAAGCTCGTCTCGTCGTGTTGCGCGCACCACGCGGTCAATTTTCCGTTGACCTTGATCTGGCTTTTCAGAATGCACTCGATTCCCTTCTCAACCGCTTTCTCAGCTTTGGCGCGCCGCGCTTCGTCAACGAAACCATAGGCTGGTTGCCGCCGTGCAATCTCGCGCAGCAGCGTCATAACGTTGATCATCGCGTCGTCGTTGAACGTGATGTGCGTGTAATAGCCGGTCAGCTTTGGGTAATACTGCGGCCAGCCGCCGTTGGGGTATTGCGCCCGGAGCAGATAATCAAGGCCGCGAATGAACACATCTTTGAAGCGCGTTTGCTGGGTGGCGTTAAAGACTCGCGCCAGATAAATCATCTGGGCGCAGGTTGCGTCGTTATCAATTGTCGAATCGGTTTCGCTCTTCTGTTTGAGCAGTTCGGCCTTCGCTTTCTCATCGAGCATCGCCGCCATCTCAATATTCTTCGGCCAGCCGCCGCTGTCACGCTGATAAAGCAGCACGTTCCTGGCAATGCGCAGGGCTTCCGCGCCGCCGTACCAGCCGGGTTTCTGATTCAGACAATCTTTCCAACCAATCGGGGTGGCGGCCTGTGCGGGTTGCGCCGCCGATGTGGCATTGCCGTCCTTGACGAACGCCGCGCCCAAACAGAGCGACGCGCACAGTAGCAAGCAGCGTGAGTGCTGTAACAATTGAGTCATGTCTGATCTGGTTTATCGTTCTAAAAATTGGACGCGGATTTCAGAAAGTCTTCCCGAACGGGCGTAAAAATGTCTATCAAGACAACTTCTTCATCCAGCATCGTTGCGCCGTGCCAGCATCCTGAAGGGAAATGCAGAATGTCGCCCGCCTGGGCAATGCGCACTTCGGCGCCAATGGTGAAGCGGACGCGGCCACGTTCGACCAGCGTCATCTGTTCATGCGGATGATCGTGCGCCGCTGTCACGACGCGCGGAGCAAAACGCAACCGGCAGAGCATCAATCGCTCGCCGACAATCATCTGGCGCGCGATGCCTCCGCCCAGGTCTTCGGCTTTAACGCTATCCCAATCCCAGTGGCGCGCGAACGTGTCCAAACCATTTGTTGATTGATTGTTCATTGATCTTTCTCAGCAAAGCTTTAGTCAGAGCCGCCAATTAGTGTCCGGCGAACTTCAGTTCGTCGCGGCTTCCAGCGCAAAGGCTCGCGCGATTGATAGAGTCTTTCCATTCGAGTCCTCGACAAACTGAAGGTTGTCGGACTCTGGCCATCGGTTTAAGCAACCGCAGGCGCTGCGAAGGCGGGTGCTGAAACCAGGGCTACCGCGCCGCGCAATCGCGGATGATCTTCCAACGAAACAGTGCGAATCTCGGTCTTGGCAGCGTCCGGCGACAGAGCGCGTTCAGCGAGTGCCGTGCGCACCGCCGATTCAATCAAGTCCCACGCGGCGATGATCTCGCCACCAATGTAAATGCGCGCCGGATCAACCGCATTGACAATCGAAGCCAGCCCCAAGCCCAGATAGCGCGCCGTCGCCTGCACGGCGGCCACGGCTTTGGCATCGCCCGCCCGCGCTCGCACGATCAAATCCGCAACAGTAAAGACGGGCGTGAACGTGGCGACTTCGGCAGCTACCGGTTTGGCTTCGCGTAGGTCGCGCCCGAAGTAGCGCGAGAGCGTAGCCAGATTGGATATGTAAGCCTCCCAACATCCCGTCGCGCCGCAAGAACAGCGCGGCCCGTCAATGCTCAAGGGCACATGGCCGAACTCGCCGGCGATGTTGTGATGGCCGCGTAGAATCTCGCCATTGACGACTACACCCACGCCAATGCCGTCCGAAACGCTGACGAAAACCAGATCGCCGCCTGCTGCCGTGTCGCCGCGCGCCTCCCACATTTGCGCCAGCGCGCAAGCCTTGCCCGAATTCTCAACGTGAATCCTCAAGCCTGTTGCAGCGGCCAGCGGCTGGCGAATCTCGACATCGCGCCAACCCAGCGTCGGCGCGTGAATGATGCGACTGGTCGCGCGATCCACCATTCCCGGCACCACCACGCCCACGCCTTCGCAAGCGCCGACAGCTTTGTGGTCGGCCAAAACTTTCTTGATTCGCTTAGCCAGATCAGCCACAAATCGCTTAGGGTCGCGTTCGGTCGCAAAAGTGCTGGTCGCCACCAACTGCCGCCCCATCAGATCGGTCACGCGCAGGTGAGTTCCCGAAACGCGAATGTCCACCGCCACCGCGCACCGCTGCCGCGTTTCGATGTACAGAAACGTCGGCTTGCGTCCGCGATGGCTCTCGCCGGTCGAACCTTCAAAGATCGCGCTTTCAGCCAACAGGTCATTGACCAGCAGACTGACCGCGCCGCGCCTCAAACCCATCAGCCGCGCCAGGTCGGCGCGCGAAATCGGCTGATGCGTGTGCACCAGGTTCAGCGCGATCCGGCGATTGATCTCGCGCGAGGTGCCGCGCGTAGCGATCTGGAAATTATGTGGATTGATCTTTCGCATGTATTAGCTTTTGTCTGCTTACGGGACAAATCACCAAAACCACCTTGCTGGAATCATCGGGCCGTCCCTAAAATGAGAAGACACTTCCGGTTTCTTTTATTTAGATTTCGATCTGATTCCAGCAAAGCGCAGCTAATAAATT
>JBDSAM010000257.1:0-11739 GCA_039922135.1 Blastocatellia bacterium | reverse complement strand
TCGCGGAACGTGTCGGCGGTGTCGAGGATCAGATTGATCTCTTCGACCGAAAGATCGGCGATTCCCAGCAGGTCTTTGCGATTGAGCGGCATTTCTGATTACGGATTGCGGCCTCTGCCCATATCTCTGAATGCTGATTGCGGATTGAACCACACCGCAATTCGTAACTATTTTTGTTCGACGAGCAGCACCTGCTCCATTTCATCGAACTCTGGCAACATTACTTTGATGATTTCGGCTTCGGTTGTCGTCACGTTCTTGCCGACATAATCGGCCTGGATAGGCAATTCGCGCCAGCCGCGATCCACCAATACACAAAGCTGCACTCGGCGCGGGCGGCCAAAATCAATCAGCTCATCCATCGCCGCGCGGATCGTGCGTCCGGTGTACAGCACATCGTCCACCAGAATGATCGTTTTGCCGGTAATGTCGGCAGGGAGTTCGGTTTTGTTAATCACAGGGCGGTCGGCGACAGTCGTCAGATCATCCCGGTAGAGCGTGATGTCGAGCGCCCCAGTGGCCACTGCGACGCCGTCCATCTCTTTGATCCTTGCTGCGATGCGTTCAGCCAGCGGAACTCCGCGACGGCGAATGCCCACCAGCAGCACGCCGGACCAGTCAGGATTGTTTTCAACGATCTGCGACGCCATCCGCGCCAGTACGCGGTTTATATCGCCCGCCGTCATGACGACGGCCTTCTCCGTGAATTCCATATTACACCTCGATGATTGGTTCAGTCGGGAAGAACTTGAAGCAGGAGCGGACTATAACATTGCTCACAGCCGCCTTGCCAGTTCCGCCTGGAACACGCGAATGCGACGGGCATTTGTGCCCATATCTCCCTTGCCGACGCGCGATTTCGAGCGCACGTTGACAACGGTCGCTTCACCGTCACGCTTAAGGGAGATGGTGACGTCATCTTTGAATTTGAACAGGCGCGTGGTGGCGACAGCTTCAATCAGACCCTGATCGCGTTTACCTTCGCGCAGCTCCATGCCCATCTCCTGCACAGAAGCCAGCGCCGCGTCATATACCTTTTCGAGCGGCTGATTAAATCGCTGCGGTTGCAGGTCAGCATATTGCGGCGTTTCGCCGGTCTTAATATCGTTGATGCGGGGCCAAATCAAGCCAAGAATGAAAGGCGAACCGGCAAACACGATGATCCCAATAATGATCCAGGGGAAGATTTTATTCAGTGTCATAAAAAGTTTTATGCTGGAAGAGAGCTGCTGAAAGAAAGTCGAATGACGAAGCGTCAACATACACGATGCCGCGCGGCGATGCCAAGCCAGGGCGGGCCACTGCAAAACTTTGTCGCTTCCAGGGCTTCTGGTAGACTGCCGCCTGGTTCTACAACTTCACGCAAGATTCGGAGTATTCCTTTTGTCAGTTATCGCCCGCTTGCCCAGGTACACGGATGCTGTTGCCGTCGTCGAACGAAACGATTTTGTCGTCTCTGCGTCAACACGTCGTTACGGGTTGTTGCGGTTGCGACTGGATCAAACAACAGGGGCAGCGAGCGTGCTTCCGGGCCAGTTTGCGATGCTCAAGCCGCAGGACAGCTATCAACCGCTGCTGCGGCGAGCAATGGCTTATTACCGCTGTGACGAAAACAGCGTCGAATTCATCTATCAGATTTTGGGGCAAGGCACGCAGGCGCTGGCGCGGCTGAAAGTTGGTGATCCGGTTGATCTGCTTGGCCCGCTCGGCAACACCTTCGACATTGCCGCAACGGGCGGAGGTGAGGGGGCGGAAGTTTTGCCGGAAGCCTTGTTGGTTGCAGGCGGCGCGGGGTCCCCGGCACTGTTTATGTTGGCCGAGGAATTGTTGAAAGCTGGTGTTGCAATCAGGCTTTTCCTCGGCGGCGCCAGCCGCGGCGATTTGTGCGGATTGAACGATTTTACTGAACTGCTGTCGGCGGACAATGTCGTGACTGCAACGATGGATGGCAGTCACGGCGAGCAAGGCTTTGTGACCGCGCCACTCGAAAAGTATCTGCAAGCCCGGCGTGGTCAGCCGGCGATGATCTACGCCTGCGGCCCGGATGCGATGCTGCATGCGACCTCGCGGCTTGCGGATCGCTTTGATGTGCCAGCGCAACTATCGCTGGAATCGCCAATGGCCTGCGGCTTTGGAATTTGTGTTGGTTGCGCTGTAGCGGTCAAAGCCGCCATCGGCCCTGAATGCCCGGAGGGGTTCGTGTACAAAAAAGTCTGCACCGACGGGCCGGTTTTTTGGAGCAGGGAACTGCATTGGCTATGAAGATGACTCAAGACATTGTGTATTGCGCGGGCGGCATCGTCTGGCGCGAAACTGAACGCGGGCGCGAAGTTTTGTTGATCCTGAGCCGCGACGATCGCGCCTGGAAATTTCCCAAAGGCCACATTGACGCCGATGACCCAAGTTGGGATTACGCCGCGCAGCGCGAAGTAAAAGAAGAGACGGGGTATGACACGGTAATTACGGACTTCGCGGGCTTCAGAAAGTATCCGGTGAAGGGCCGCTTGGGGATGGTGCTGAAAGTCGTGTTGTATTGGCACCTGGCTCCGGTTGGCGAACAGGACTTTGTGCCTTCGGATGAGATTGAACATTGCGAATGGTTCACTTTGCGCGAGGCCGTGGATCGGCTGACATTCCTGAACGACAAACAGCTTCTGCTCAGCGTTGCTGATTTGGAAGGGAAGCGCGATGGATAGCCTGGCGATTGAGATTGCAGGAGTGCGCTTCAACAATCCTGTCTGGACGGCCAGCGGCACTTGCGGGTACGGATTGGATATGGCCGGGCTGATTGATTTGAACCGGTTGGGCGGCATTTGCACGAAGGGCTTGTCAGCAAAGCCTCTGCGCGGCAATGCGCCCTGGCGCATCGTCGAAACGCATGGTGGAATGCTCAACGCCATTGGCTTGCAAAACATTGGCGCGCGGGCGTTCGTGGAAGACAAGCTGCCGGAGTTGCAAAAGTACTACACGCGGATCATCCCGAATGTGTTTGGCTATACTGTGGACGAATACATAGAGGCGATCCGAATGCTGGAAGATGGCGATGGCATTCACGCATACGAACTGAACATTTCTTGCCCCAACGTGAAAGCTGGGGGCGAAAGTTTTGCAAACGATGCGCGTCAGGCCGCCGCTGTCACTGAAGCAGTCAAGCGAGTGGCAAGCCGCCCGGTGATCGTCAAGATGTCGCCCAACGTGACGGATATTGCTGCCATTAGCCGAGCGGTCGAAGCCGCTGGCGCAGATGCGTTGTCATTGATCAATACCGCTGTCGGAATGGCGATTGACATTCACACGCGGCGGCCGCGATTGGCTAACGTGACCGGCGGATTGTCTGGCCCGGCAATCAAACCGATTGCCGTGCGCTGCGTCTTTCAGGCTTCGCGTGCAGTGAAGATACCGCTGATTGGTATCGGCGGTATCGCGACAGTTGAAGACGCGCTGGAATTCATCATTGCCGGTGCAAGCGCAGTGCAAGTAGGGACGGCAAATTTTTACGACCCAGCAGCTTCGATGAAGATCGTGGATGGGCTAGGTGGTTATTGTTCGCAGAATGGGTTGGCAAATATCAGCGCGCTGGTGGGAACTGTTTTGATGAATTGAAGGAGCACTGGCAAGTTATGAAGTACGTTGCGATTCTTCAATCCGTCTTTTTACCCTGGCTACTCTGGCTGCCAATGATGAATTGGCAGCCGCAGGCTTTAAAGCTGGAGAGCCGAAAACAGCCGGTTCCGGGTTTGTCGCTTAGTTGGGAACCGTCCAAACTGGTTAACGGGTTGCCCTGTTTATTTCGTGTCGGGGCGGAAAACTCGGTGAGATCGCTTAGCGGCGAATGGCAGGGGCACAAGGTTTTCTTTGACTTTGACGCTGCTAGCGGCGCGTGGTACGGTTTCGCGGGGGTGGGGCTTGACACCTCTGCTGGATCGCATCAGCTTAAGCTTAATTACACTTTTGCTAATGGCGCACGGTCTTCTTCAACTCACTTCGTCACGATAGGCCGGGCGACCTATCGCCGTATAGCCCTCAGCGTTCCCCGAAAGTTCACAGAACCTGACACTGAGACGTTGGAGCGCATCAAGCAGGAACAAGAGTTGAAACGCGACGTCTTTCATCATCTAGGCAAAGACCGGTTATGGGGTGACGATTTTTCTGCGCCGGTAGACAACGTGATAACGGAGCATTTCGGTACGCAGCGAACGTTCAATGGGAAGCTCCAAAGCGTTCACCAAGGCCTGGATTTTCGCGCGGCGGCTGGCACGCCGGTTCGCGCAATGAACAGCGGCGAAGTCATTCTGGCGCGCGAGTTGTTTTTTGAAGGTGGCTTTGTCGTTATTGACCATGGGCAAGGGCTGCTAACGCTGTATATGCATCTGTCTGGGCTTAACGCCAAAGAAGGCGACCGTGTGGTAAAAGGCCAAATCGTGGGATTGAGTGGCGCGAGCGGGCGGGCGACAGGGCCGCACCTGCACGTTGGGGCCCGATGGCAGGGCGTTTATGTTGATCCGATGACTTTACTTGAGTTGAAGTTACCTTAAATTATTTGATTGATTGAATGATGGCGGAATCTCAGATTCGTAATCCGATAGTTGTGGCGCTGGATGTAGATACCATCGAGCAGGCGTTGTCGTTAGTAGAACGGCTGCGCGGGTTGGCCGGAATGTTCAAGGTTGGAAAACAGCTATTCACGACAGCAGGACCAGAGATAGTTCGACGAATTATCGGAATGGGAGAGAAAGTTTTTCTCGATCTGAAGTTCCATGACATCCCGAATACTGTAGCGAAGGCTGGTGTCGAAGCTACTCGATTAGGAGTAAGCATTTTCAACCTGCATGCAATGGGCGGATCGAGGATGATGCGCGCTGCCGTTGATGCCGTGGGCGAAACCGTGGATCGTGAGAAAATGACGCGCCCTTTGATTCTGGGCGTGACAGTGTTGACCAGTCATACGCAAGAGTCTCTGAACGAAATTGGAATTGATCGAAGTTTGGAAGATGAAGTTGTTGCTCTTGCTAGATTATGTAAAGCTTCTGGAATTAACGGCGTAGTGGCCTCGCCGCACGAGATTATCCAGATTAGAGAGGCTGTCAATAATCGCGATTTTGTCGTTCTGACGCCAGGCGTACGACCCACTGGTGCTGTACTAAATGATCAGCACCGTGTAATGACTCCGGCACAAGCAATTCGCGCCGGAGCGGATTTTTTGGTTATTGGACGACCCATCACCGCTGCGGATGATCCAGTGTTGGCAGCACAAAAGATTCTGGAAGAAATTGAACAGGCATCTGTTCAGAACGTTTACTGAAGAGGCCTTTTTTTCCCGATACACAGTTTTTAGTAGTGCCTCTCAAAGCCTGAAGAACGATTCCCCTTTGTCCCATGCTTAGCAATTTCGTCCCAGGCCATTTGCGATGAACTCTACTCATCATCGCTGCCGGATTTCAGCAGTAAGGCGGAATAATTTTTAATGTCGTTTTATAATTTAGCGCGTAAAGCCATTCTTGGACTTTTGGCCATCGCCGCAATTAGCTATGGCTGGAAGCTATATGCTTACCAACAACAGCGAGGCGGATTAACGCCTCCGCCCCAAGCTGGAATAACAAAAACATCTTCCAACAAGCCAGGTCCTGCAAATCAGCCTTCAAATTCTGAAGGGTTGCCACTACGGGTTGGTGAACGCTTAAGTTACAACGTCTCTTGGGCGGACTTTGCCACGGCTGCGCGAATGGAAATGGAAGTCGTTGAACGGGGCATCTATTTTGGGCAAGATAGCTATCAGATCAGAGCAAAGCTAGAAACTTTGGGGCAGGTTCGTTCGCTTTTCGGTGACGTTGACCATCAGTACACTTCTTACGTTGCCCCGCAAACCGCCCTTCCACACAGGCTGGTCAGTTCCATCCGACAAGGCAAAACGCAAAGCGACGAGACTGTTATTTTTGATCAGTCAAAACAACAGGCGACATTTTCCGATGAAAGCACACTAGCCATTCCGCAAGGAACTTATGATTTGGCCTCACTGATCTATGCCATGCGGCTACGTGGGATTTCAGAAGGTAGTAAACAGAAATTCACGATCCTTTTCGGTAAAGAGTTGGTTGAGCTTGAGGTCATTTTCAAAGGCCGTGAGCAACTGGTGACGCAAACAGGGACTTATACAGCCATACAAGCTAAACTTTATGCGAAAGGCAAAAAATTCAGCGACTATCGCGGATATGTGTGGTTTTCAGATGATGCACAGCGGTTGCCTCTTGCCATCAAAATCAAATTCTCTCTCGGCGAAATGCGAGCAGACTTAACCAGCGCGACAATTGCAGTGCGCTCTGCTCCTCCCTCGGTTTTGGGGAAGGAACTTACAGATGAATCCGGAAACCCTAGCCTGCCTCCAGATGGGGCCAAAAAATTACCTGGCAACAAGGTCGGTAGTCTTAATCCGTCTCCAACAATACCGGCTCCCATGCCCAATTTGCCTTTTGTTGTAGGCGAACGACTAAATTACGATATTGCTTGGGCGAACCTTGCTTCAGTTGGCAAGGCTAGTTTCGAGGTTCGTCAGCAGGGACTACTTGGCAGGAGTAGCGTCTTCGAGTTTTATGGCGAGGCCGCGACCGTGGGGGCGGCGCGTTCCCTTATTAACGTTAATGATCAGGCGAGTAGCTTCGTTGCAGTTGAGACCTTGTTGCCAGTCAAAACCGACATCCGCTTGCGGGAGGGACGCCGCATAAAACAAACCACCGCTATCTATGATTCATCAAATAAAGCTGCTACTTTGTCTAACGGCACGCATGTTCAAATCCAGCCAGGAACGTCCGATCTACTTTCCCTCTTTTACTCAATTCGTTCCGCAGATCTGAAGCTTGGCGCAAGTTATAAATTCCCCTTCCTTGATGCTAACCACCGGCTGCAAATGGTTCAGGCCAAAATCATAAAACAGGAAACAATTGGCGGGCCAATGGGCACGCGCGATACCCTACAACTAGACATTCTGACGCCAGAACCAAGCCAGTCATTGCTCGCACAAGTTTGGATATCGAATGATGCTCGCCGCTTACCACTCTATTTTGTTACACGAACTCGCTTTGGCGAACTACGATTCCAAATGATAAGTGCCGCAAATACGAAGTAGCATTGTTAGTGGAAGCCATTGATTTTAGCGAGGCGAGATAGGGTATTTGCGTTGGCGGATGATCGTTATCAAAGATCAATGCCCATTATCTGCCATATTTGAAATCAGATTCCATTGCCGGGATGACAGCTTGGTGATTTGCCTTAGTTGCCGCCTTCCTGGTGTGGCGGGGTTTTGATTCATCACCAACCCATAGATTTTGACGCGTTCAGCTAAATTGATTTGCTGAACGCCTGCAATATCGGAGCGGATTAGCCACGCAAAATCACCCACCGATTCTATTTCCCGTAATACTTCTTGATTTCCGACCTCCCGTCCGGTTAACGCATACTTTTGATATAGCCTTCTAATTACATCAGCCAGACTGAGACGATTGTGACTTTGCCAGCGTAATTCCAAGTCGTAAAGCGCCGCAACCAGCATTCCCTTGCGGTATATCAGATCGTAGTTGGCAGCGTTGGCAAACTTTTCAGGCGAGGCTGCGATGAGGGACATTTGTGTGCGAGAGGGGTTGAAAATGTAGGCTTCATACTCCGCATTGATTGCATCCAGGTATTCAGGCAGGCCAATCAGCCGCAGTCTGGCCAGCGTCATTAGCGCAATATAGCGTGTGAAGCCTTCCCAGAACCAATCAAAGTTTTCGCGAATGTGGAAGGCGTTGGGTAGGTAAAAATGAAACATCTCGTGCGCCAAGTGACGGCAATAATGGTTGAAGCTTTGCCTTGTGTCATTGTTCGGGTTAAGCAAAAGAATAACTGTATGGCCAATTGTCACCGCACTGGATCGTAAACCGGTCAGCGGCTGGGGGAATGGCGCAAGCGTAACCAGAAACTCACCACGTTCATTGCTGCCAATGAGCTTGGCTTGATCGCGGGCAATTGATTCAGCTAAAGAAAAAACTTCAGGATCCTGAAAGAACCAATCTCCGACAATGGCGACACGCAGATTCATCTCCCCAATTTTTGCTGTTCTCTCTCGCAAGGGACCAAGGAAAAAGACTGCTCGCGAAGGATCCTCGAGGTGGAAGCCTTCACCTTGGCGCTGTTCCGTAGTCGCGATTCGCCAGCCTACAGGAGGTTCAATCCTCAACCGCGCGATGTTTTGAGCTACGCGACAATTCTCATCATCCAGGCAAATGTGCGGAAGCAGGTCGCCCATCATAAAAGCTCCTGCGTCTGGGCCAAGGCTTGAAACCAGCGCATACTGTGATGGGTCGAGCGCTCGCGCCAAACGCATTTCATAGCTGAGATGGATTGAGCCTGCGGAATTGATATTGATGGAATATAGGCCATTGCCGCGAATTTCCAGGGGCAAGGCAACCTCTTGCGCGTCCAGAGCTTTAATTGAATGTACGCGCTCGCTCAGCCGGTCAACGCCGGCAAACTCGTCGGGGAACCGCACGGCCATCTTGCCCGGAGAGCCGGTAATTAAGCAGGTGACGCGTAGAGAATGGTTCGGCAGAGAGATTTGTTGAATAACGCATTCAGGCGGCAAGGGGATGGGATTTTGGGCGCAGGCATGCGCACTGAAAAGCAGCGTCGCAACCAGGGTGGCGAGTAGTTCGGCGTAGAGTCTCACAAATCTTCGAAGTGTAAGTTGATCTTATAGATCGTGTGGACGATCAGAACGGCGATGGGCGGATAGATCAGCGCGACAAACAGGGAATCCTGCATTGTCCAACCATCGCTCTGCTGCGTAGGTGAGCCGGTGAGCGTGCCAATCAACATCCCCGCCAGAAGCGAAAGCAAGTAGCCACAGATAACGAACATCCAGGCGACACTGCGTTTGAACCTCTTGTCGTCCTTTGTGCGGCGACGCGTGATAGAGATTTTCTCCGGCGTATAAGTGTAATAATCGAAGTGCTCTTTCAGGCTTTTGAACAGATGCCAGACCCCGATGGCGAACAGGGATACCACGGCAATCTTCCACGATAGCCTGCTCATCTCGAAAAACGCTGGATTCATGGCCGCGAAGAAGGTGGATACGAAGAGTGTGACCGTTGTATAGACGGCCTTGCCCCGCGCGCGCGCCTCCTGTCGCTCTCGTTCAAGCCAGTCGTTGACCACTTGATCGGCGCGAGCCTGGTAATAAGCACGCCGCGCGACTCGGGCAGCCGCCGTGTTGACCTGTCTTGCGGAAGATGCCTGTGTCCGCCCCGTACGGTCGTAAGATTTACGGCGGTCAGGGTCAATCAAAATGTGGTAGGCCTCGTTGATCTGCGCAAAGCGAGTGGCCGCTGAAGGCTCCGCATTGACGTCAGGGTGATACCTGCGCGCCAGGCGGCGGTAGGCGGATTTGATTTCGTTGGCATTGGCCGTGCGATTCACGCCCAACACGGCATATAAATCAGGCATCGCGTTCGACCCGATCAGGAGGCAATAGCGGATTGTTCTGTTGGCTCTTCTGCCGGAAGCGGCGAAACAGCTTGTTCAATTGATGCGAGCGGCCATCGCCGCGAGAAGGACCAGCATATTGTACGTAGCCACTTTTCAGTTTCAAGCAGCGTGTTCTCGTGCGGCTTTTCTGCCTGTACTACTGACAAGAATTTACGGCCAGGGTTTTTTCTTCTGGCTAATTCGTGCCTTTTTTGTCCTGCATCAGGTTGGTGTCCTACTGGACTCCGAACTGATGCAGTGGGTTCCGCGCTCAGAAGAATCAAGCCTAAATTGGAATACGTTGGGGTGTGCGGCCCAAGAAGAGGCGGACGGGCTAGAGGGCAGTGCCCGCCGATATAATCGCTCATTTCACGATGCCGCTAAGAGGGCTGCTTGCGCTGGCGTATAGCCGCCGGGGCATACGCCCAGACAAGTATGCAAGCCGCCCTGCTTGGACGGCCATGTTCATTGCTTCAGCCATTGTGCCAGGCACCTCAGCCTCAGCGATTGCGGTATTCATCAACAAACCGTCAACGCCCAATTCCATCGCCAGACACGCGTCCGAAGCCGTGCCAACGCCCGCATCAACGATGATCGGCACTTCCGTAATCTGCTCGCGCATGATTCTCAAATTGTTCGGGTTCTGAATGCCGAGCCCTGAACCAATGGGCGCAGCTAAGGGCATTACCGCCGCCGCACCTGCATCAATCAGCTTTTTGGCCATAATTAGGTCGTCGTTGAAGTAGGGCAACACGGTGAAACCTTCTTTGACCAGAAGCTTCGTCGCTTCGAGCGTCGCTTCGTTATCGGGGAAGAGCGTCTTCTGGTCGCCAATTACTTCGACTTTGATCCAATCGGACAAGCCGACTTCACGTGCAAGTCGCGCTGTCCGCACGGCCTCTTCGGTCGAATAGCAGCCAGCAGTATTTGGAAGAATGGCAAACTTCTTCAGGTCAATAAAATCGAGCAAAGAGGGTTGCGAACGATCTGTGATGTTTACGCGGCGGATGGCAACAGTAATCATTTCAGCGCCGCTACGATTGAACGCCTCAACCATTTGTTCGTTGGTGCGATATTTCCCTGTGCCGATAATTAAACGCGAGTTGAACTCGCGCCCAGCAATGGTGAATTTGTCGTTCATAGAAGTGCCTGAATCTAGTTGCCATTGAATATAAGATTTGACGGAGAAGCCTACTATAACGGCAGGAAGTCGCAGTGGGCAAACAATTGCCGGTCATTCCATGTAAGGATCAGCCCATGTAAGGATCAGCGCATTGTCGCCATCCGCTGGTTGACAGGTACAACTGTCAGGCGCATCCACTCAAACAAGCCGTTTATTCTGATAGGATTTTTTGTTGCAGCTACAGATACAAAAACGCGGCTTGAAGAGGTCAGACGGAAGCTGTTATTGTGCGTTCGCCTGCAACCAAACTCAATGGGCCTTCTGGTTTGAATTGACACGCAGCAAGGCCGGATCGGCCATTGCCGTTTTCCCGGAAGAGAAATCAAAAACACTATGAACAACCTGAAATCCTGTTTGCCTTTTTTGGCTGCCGTGTTCGCTTTTTCAGCGGTCTCAGCGAATGCTCAAATTACCTTCGATCGGCCCAAGACTGAGCCGCCGCTCGACAATCCATACACGATCAGCATTCCACGCGAGAAGATTCTGGAGACCACAAAAGAGGTTCTGAAAACCTGTGCGTTGCAGATTGATGAGAATTTGAGCAAGCCGGGGGAAGGCAAAATCGTCATCAAGCCTGTCAGCTTTACTAAGGGCGTGACCACGAAGACCGATCTTCAATATTTAGGGAAATTGCCTGCCGATGACGTGCGAAATTGGGTGCAGGGGCGTGTTTCGCTAGAGATTACGGCGCTGCCGCTTGATCAAAAACGGTCTCAGCTTTTGATCGTGGCCAATATTCAAGGTCGCATTGCCGATGTGCTAAATCCCAACAAGTGGATTGACTGTCAGTCAAACGGCAGACTTGAAGACGAGGTGCTGCGCGGGCTGGCGGGCAAAATTCTGGGTATTGATCTAAGTTTGAAAGGCAATAACCGCCGCCGTATTCTGACCTGCGAATACTGACCCTGCGTTATTGAGGATGCTTTACTGATTATGTGGATACGGTGCCTATTCGTCATCGTCTATTTATTGCTCGCTGCACCGGGGGCCTGTGCACAGGCCACTGCCAATGAGCAGATTCCCCCCGATGAACAGAACGAAACGATGCGCGATACCTTCAA
>JBDSAM010000256.1:0-4464 GCA_039922135.1 Blastocatellia bacterium | reverse complement strand
GCGACGCCCAGAAAATCGTTCAGGTTTTTGGGCGTGACTTTGACCTGTTCAGTATCGCCTTCGGCCACGCGGCGGGCGACCTTACGGCAGATTTTACCGACTTCGCGTTCAAGCTGGCGCAGGCCGGATTCGCGCGTGTATTTGGCGATGGCGTCGCGCAATGCCTGTTCCGTGATTTCCAGGTGTTCGGGCTTGATGCCGTTCTCTTCCATCTGCTTGGGCAGCAGGTGGCGCAGAATGATCTGCAGCTTCTCTTCTTCTGTGTAACCCGACAGCCGAATCACTTCCATGCGATCGCGCAGCGCGGGCTGGATTGTGTCCAGCACATTGGCCGTTGTCATGAACATCGTGTTCGACAGGTCATACGGCACGTTCAGATAGTTATCGCGGAAGCTGTTGTTCTGTTCCGGGTCCAAAACTTCCAGCAAGGCTGACGACGGGTCGCCGCGAAAATCGGAACTGACCTTATCAATTTCGTCCAGCATAATCAGCGGGTTGTTCGTACCGGCTTGTTGAATTGATTGAATGATACGACCGGGCATAGCGCCGACGTAGGTGCGGCGATGGCCGCGGATTTCGGCCTCGTCGTGAACGCCACCCAAGCTCAGGCGAACGAATTTGCGATTCAGCGCGCGCGCGATGGAACGGCCAAGCGAGGTTTTGCCGACGCCGGGAGGGCCGACCAGACACAGGATCGAACCTTTCGGTTTCTCTTTGATTTTACGAACGGCCAGCGCTTCGATGATGCGCTCTTTGACCTTTTCCAGACCGTAATGGTCTTCGTCCAAAATCGTCTGCGCTTTTTTCAGGTCCAGATTATTCTTTGACGTCTTTCCCCAGGGAAGCACGGTCATGATGTCCAGCCAGTTGCGCAGCGTGCCGGTTTCGGCAGCGTCGGGATGCATGCGCTCCAATTTTTTCAGTTGACGCTCGACCTCCTCTTCGACGGTTTTTGGCATTTTGGCTTTGGCAATCTTTTCGCGGTACTGCGCTATGTCTTCGGCCAATTCATTGCCTTCGCCGAGTTCGGTCTGAATGGCTTTCAGTTGTTGGCGCAGATAGAATTCGCGCTGCGAGCGGTCAATCTCGGTCTTCGCCTGCGAATTGATCTCCTGCTGAACGGTCAGCACTTCCAGCTCTTTGGCCAGCAGTTCATTAACGCGGTGCAGGCGCGGAATGATCTCAACCAGTTCCAGCACCGACTGCGCATCTTCCACTTTCAGCTCCAGATTTGACGCGGCCAGATCGGCCAGGCGCGCAGGCTCTTCGACAGTGGTGACAATAGCCATCACTTCGGGCGAAACGTTTTTGCCCAGCGCAACCGACTTGTCCAGCGCCGAACGCACATTGCGTGTCAACGCTTCCAACTCAAGGCCCTGTTCGGGCGTGGCCTCCTTCAACTCTTCGATCCGCGCTTGCAGAAAGCCATTGGTTTCTTCAATGTAATTGACCTTGGCGCGTGCGATGCCCTGCACCAAAATGCGAATGCGGCCATCAGGCAATTTCAGCATTCGCATGATGATTGCCACCGTGCCCACGTCGTACATGTCGCCAGCCAGCGGCTCTTCTTTATCCGGGTCTTTCTGCGCCGCCAGCATAATCATGCGGTTTTCGGCCAGCGCCTGGTCTACGGCTTTGATCGAACGTTCGCGGCTGACGAATAGGGGCACGATCATAAACGGAAAGATGACAATGTCGCGCAATGGCAAGATTGGCAGTGTGTCAGGGATTTTTACTTGGTCGCCTGCTGCTTCCGGCGTGGTTGGTTGGTTTTCTTCTAGTTCAACAGTTGTAGGCATAATTGATGTCCGCGTCAGTTGCCGTGAACAACCGGCAGCGATAAAAATTTATTCAGTAATCGGAATTGCGATCTCTTTCCCGCAAGTCTTCGTTTTCGGCAGGCGGATTTCGAGCACGCCATCTGCTAAACGCGCTTCCACGCGTTCGGCCTCGATGGGCCATTTGATGGTCACGTTTAATGCAAAGCTGCCGTAGCTGCGTTCCAGACAAAGGAATCGCACAGGGCGTTCCTGTTCGGGAAGCAGGCTGCCCGTCGGCGTCGCGCGATCTTTACGGCCTTCGACCTTCAGCGTGTTGTCCAGCACTTTGATTCGCAGTTGATCCATCGTCAACCCTGGAACTTCGATGCTGACCAGTACAGCGTCTTCCACCTCGTAAACATCCACCGGCGGCATCCACACATTGGGCGCATTAGGGCCTGCACCCAGTGAACGCAGTTCATCCACGCGCACCAGCATCCGGCGCAGCCGGTCGCGCAACTGCTCGGACAGCTCATCCGGAAATGGGTGAATTAAACGACTCGTCATGCCGTCAAAAGTAATGCGTGATGCAGGAGTAATCAACCCCCCCGCATCACGCATTGTTTTTACGCCGTTATTATTGCTGTTTGCCGATTGGGAATGCCGTTTCGCGCGGATTTATTCGGCGTCCATTTTTTATTTCTGCCCTGCTGCTGCAGATGCTGGTTTCCACCGCAACACTGGCTTGCGAGCCGCCGCCGCTTCCTCCAGTCGCCCGATGCGCGTTGAGTGCGGCGCTTGCTTGACTAGATCAGGATTCTCTTCGGCTTCGCGGGCGATGGATTTCATCGCGTCAATGAACAGATCAAGTTCGTCGCGGCCCTCGCTCTCGGTTGGCTCAATCATCATTGCGCCCGCGACAACCAGCGGAAAGTAGATGGTCATTGGGTGAAAGCCGTAATCAATCAGCCGCTTGGCGATGTCCAGCGTATGCACGCCGAACTTCTGCTGGCGTCTGTCGTTGAAAATCACCTCGTGCATAGCCTTGCCCTGGATGCCGACTTCGTAATCGTCTTTCAAGTGATGCGCGATGTAGTTGGCGTTTAAGACGGCAGTTTCCGTAGCTTCGCGCAAGCCTTCAGCGCCGAGCGTCAGGATGTAGCACAACGCGCGCACCAGCACCGAATAGTTGCCGTGGAAGGCACGAACTCGGCCAACGGATTGCGGGCGGTTGTATTCCAGCTTGTAAGCAACCACTCCCTCACGATCGTGGTACTGAACCACGCGCGGGAAGGGAAGGAACGGCTCCAACTCTTTGGTCACGGCAATCGGGCCAGCGCCCGGGCCGCCGCCGCCGTGTGGTGTCGAAAATGTCTTGTGCAGGTTCAGATGAATCACATCCACGCCCATATCGCCCGGACGCGTGACGCCAACCAGCGCGTTCATATTTGCGCCGTCCATATAGACCATCCCGCCCGCGTCGTGCAGGATGCGGCAGACCTCTTCGATGTTCTCTTCAAACAACCCAAGTGTTGAAGGGTTAGTCAGCATCAATGCCGCCACGTCTTCGTTGACGACTTCGCGCAGGTTATTCAGGTCAACTGCGCCAGCGCTGTTCGATTTGATCGTCTTGACCTGATAACCGCAAATTGCCGCGCTGGCCGGATTAGTCCCGTGCGCCGAATCGGGAACCAGCACGACTTTGCGGGCATTGCCGCGCGCCTCTAGACAGGCGCGAATGACCATCAGGCCGGTCATCTCTCCTTGCGCGCCCGCTGCCGGTTGCAGGCTGACGCCGGGCAGGCCGGTGATTTCAGCCAGCGAATCTTCCAGCGTTTTGAGCAATTCCAGATTACCCTGCGCCAGTTCGTCGGGCAGGTATGGATGGGATGCCGCAAAACCATCAAAGCGCGAAACGCGTTCGTTGATCTTCGGGTTGTACTTCATCGTGCAGGAGCCGAGCGGGTACATTCCGTAATCCACTGCGTAATTCCAGGTCGAAATTCGCGTAAAATGGCGAATCACGTCCACTTCGCTGACTTCCGGCAAGCCCGCCAGATTGTCATCGCGCAGCAAGGTTACATTCAGCAATGACTCGATCGGTTCTGCTTCCACGTCAAGCGCGGGCAGGTGGTAGCCGATTTTGCCCGGGCGCGAGCGCTCAAAGATCGCGCCTTCGTTTTGATTGATATGATTGCTTACTTTCTTGATCATAGGTTTTGTTACTTCAGGGCTTCGATCAATAAATCAATCTGCGCTTTCGTCGTTGTTTCGGTGACACAGACCAAAATCTCGTTCTTCATTTCGGGGAAGAAGCGTTCCAGTGCCAGGCCGCCAATGATGTGGTTGCCTTGCAGCTTGGCCAACACTTCGCTTGCTGGTTTCGGACAACTGACAACGAACTCGTTGAAGAACGGCGAAGAGAATCGCAGCTTGTAGCTTCCAGAGTCATTGGTAATGGCGCCGATCTGTTTGGCCGCATAATGCGCTTTCTGCACATTTTGTTCGGCCACTTCGCGTACGCCATTGCGGCCCATCGTGGATAGATAAACGGTAGCCATCAGCGCGTACAGACCCTGATTGGTGCAGATGTTCGACGTGGCCTTTTCGCGGCGGATGTGTTGTTCGCGTGTCGCCAGCGTCAGCACGTAGCCCGAACGGCCATCATGATCAAAGGCTTGTCCGACCAGCCGGCCTGGAATTT
>JBDSAM010000255.1:0-7145 GCA_039922135.1 Blastocatellia bacterium | reverse complement strand
TCCTTTCGGATGGACCAGCGTTGGTGACGTAAAGAGCGCCATCGCGGCCTTCGACGACGTCACGCGGATTCTTCAGCAATGAGCCTGCCCCGCCCGACAGGATCGTATCGAAACATCCCACGGCATTAGCCGCGCATTGTCCAGAAGCCTTCTCGCGCAGAATCGAGCTGTTGCCCAGATTGGCCGTCGCGCCTAGACCGGTCTTAAATCCGGCGTTGGCTGCCAGCAATCGTCCCGCCAAATCGAATGACAAGCCAACAACAGCGTCGTTGGTGCCACCCGTCCAGACAGTCGAAACCGCACCTGTGTTGCGATCCACGCGGCGGATGCGTTTGTTCCCTGCGTCGGCGATATAAATGTCTCCGGTAGTCGGATGAACTGTCACATCGGTCGCACCCACCAGTTTCGCTCCCAGTGGGTTCGGTCCGTCGCCGACGCTGTTTAGATCAATGCTGCCGCCAACGATCCTGGCAATGTTGCCAGGCGCGACGGTAACCTTGGTCGCCCCGCCCGGGTAGAACGTGACTGTCTGGCTGGTCGTGTTAATGAACCGGATCAAACTGGTGCGCGGTTTGTTGCAATTATTGGTGCAAAACACCGTGCCGCCGCCTTTTGAATCGGCGATAAAGATGCCTTGCGGCGTAATCGTCAACCCCTGCGGCGTATCGAATACTGCATAATTGACCGGCGCGCCATCGTTCGGCCCGTCGCCTATGTTTTTGTTGACTTCAACGATTACACCAGGCGGCACGGTCTGTTCGGCAGTCGTACCGGCGAAAATCTGGATCGTCGTTGTTCCCATATTAACGAAGCGGAGTTTACTGGTCAGCGTGTCAGTAATCCAAAGATTACCGTTGCTGTCCACGCCAACGCCGCTCGGCTTGTTGAAGGAGGCGCTGGTCGCCAGTCCACCACTGAAGGGAGGCGCAAGGCCTGCACCAGCAATAGTGTTGATGTTATTGGCCGGAATCAGCACGCCAGCGACTTCAGTATCCATCGCGCTCAGATTCATATACCGGACGCGGCCTTTGCTGCCTGAACTTTGGTCACCGACGTAGATTCCCTTGCTGTCAGCGGCCAATCCGACCAGCGGCGGCTGTGACACACTGCCGTTCAAATTAAACTGCGCTTGGTCAACAGGGCCGTTGTCGCCGCAATTTGACGAAGAATAATCGCAGGATGAACTGGTGCCAGTAGCAGGATCAAAAGACCCGGCGATCGTCGTGTAGCTGCCAGGCGAATTAATCCGATCAATAGTCTGCGTGTTGCCCTGTGCGACATAGAGCTTACCGTTAAAGAATGCCAAGCCCGACGAGAACGGATTACTCTTATATGTTAAAGGCCCGATCGCCGGATCATCCTTCGAAAACGGGAATTGCATCACCAGCGAAGCATTACCCCCTGCATCCACTTTGATTATCCGGCCGTGACCCGTATCAGCGATATAGAGATTGCCTTGCGGGTCGAAAGTAATCGCGCGTGGTTGCAATAAGGGAATTGTTGTTGCCACGCCGGGCGAGAAGGGGTCCTGAGCTTTTGTCAACGCACCATTACCCGCAACCGGCGTTAAAGCGCCGCCTGTAGGAGCGAACTTGAATATCTTATTAACGCCCGCTGTCGCATCGGCGAAATAAACATCACCTGATACCGGATTCACAGCCAATGCATTGACGCTGGAGCCGAGGCTTTCACTGATGACAGTAGTGATATTGCCAGGGGCTAGATTGCCGCCAGCCACAGCTTTGGGAGAAGAAGAGGCATTGTAAACGCGGATGATCGAAGCGCCCGAATCAATCCAGTAAACCAAATTGCCGTCCTTGCTGACCGCCAGACCGCTCAGGCTGCCTACATCCGCCGCAGTACCTGGTATGTTGTCAGCCCCATCACCGTTCGGAGTACCAATGACCGTGCGGATCGCCCCGGCAGGAATTTTCTGCCCGCCAATCGTCACGGTGTTACGCGTTGTGTTGATGAAGCGGATCAGGAATGTTCCGGCTGAATCGGCCACGTAGACGCCGCGGCCTAATGGATCAGTCGCAATCGCGATGGGTAGGACGATTGTTGCCTGTGTTGCCAGGTTACCGTCTCCAATCAGACCACCGGCGATGGTGTCAATGATTGGAATGGCATTGCCGCTCAAGGTCGAGCCACGCGAATCCACTTTTGCGCCGACAACCGAAAGCAGACCGCCAGTGGAGCTGCCTGTAATAACAGAATTAGTCACTTTCAGGCCGACCACTTCCGCGATCACCTCGCCGTTGCCAAGGCTACAAGCTGATGCAGCGCCGCCGTTCTGCACCATAACGTAATTCAGAATGCAGTTTGCCATCGCGTTGCGCGAGAAAAAGATCGAACTGAAGTTACCGCCGCTCGGAATCTTGTCGAACGAGATGAGCTTGTTCACGGCCGCCGAACCGGGCTTCGGCCCAATGTAGGCTCCCCCATAACCATTGGCCGCGATGCACCCGACTTTATTCGACGGAAAATCACCGGCCTGAAAATTAAGATCAGCCGCAAGCTGAATCGTAGCCGCAGGGCCAATCGTCAATTCCGCTGAAGGAGCAGGAGGAATTGCGCCGACAATCGCTGGGTTCGCGCAATTGCCTGCAATCCTGATTGGTGTCGTTCCCTGCCCGACCAGCACGCCTGATTTGGTGAAATCGTTTGAAGCCGCGTCAGCAGTCGTTCCAATCTGAACTGCGTTGACTTGATTGCCGGCAAATTCGTTGGCGGATGAGTAGTAATAGGAGGGATCGCCAACGCTTGTCGCGGCATTGGCGCTGTTGATGTCGTATAGGCCAAGTGAAGCATTACCGCTCACCTGCACCGCCGGATCGCTGGCCGACGTGCCGTTGTTCTCAATGCGGTTGCGGGCGAAGCCAACCAGGCTGTCGCCAGCGCCAGCCGCCGAAATCCCAGCGCTTGCGCTTGAACGCACGATGCCGTCTGTAAACCGTAGTGTGCGCCCTGAACCATTGATATTGATTCCTGCGCCACCCGCCACGCCGCCGTATTCGACAACGACGTTGCGCAAAGCCATCTCACCCGTGGAAGCCGTAGTGGCGTTGAGGCCACCCCAGGCGCCTTTTGCTGGAAGTGCCGCCCCAGGCGAACGTTGTGCGGTGAAAACGATTTGCGCCGCATTCGCCGTTACACCAGGAATGCCGCCATTGGCTGAAACATTGCCCACAATGTCGATGTTTACGCCAGTAGAGACATAGATCACCGTACCGGATGGAATCGGAGTCGAAGAGCCGAGTATCGAGGCACCCGAAATCAGATATGGTCCCGGATTGGTGAAAGCCCCTGCTGTTAGATTACCCGATATAGTATTAGCGGCACTCGGAACGCCTGTAACTGTAAGACGGCCTTTGATCGTGCTTGAACCAGCGCCATTAGCCGTGCCGCCCGGATTGGTCACGCGCACGTTGTAAATTCCGGGAGCAGTGCCCGCAGGAACAGTGGCCGTGATGGCCGTCGGCGTTGCTGAAACACCGGTTAAGGCAACAGGCGAAGCGCCGCCCAACAATTCCACCACAGGAGTACCCGTAAAGCCCCGGCCACTGATCGTTACACTGGTACCCGTGGAAGCATTGACCTGTACCGCCGCCGGAGCAACGCTTTCAGCCGCGACGCCGATGTCTGCAATAACTTTGTACGCGAAAAAGAAGCTGGGAGGGGTGTTGCCAACGGCGAAAGACCAGACTTGGCTGACCTTCCCGCCCGCCGGGATATCGCCATAAGCGCGCGAGACGCTTAGCTTGTTATTGTAAGCAACCTGGCCATCATTGAAATAAGCGAAGCCATTGGCACCGGGCAAATTTCCCGCATCCGCTCCACCCGCACTGCTGAGCTTGAACGAGGTAAAGACCACGCGCGTGTTGTAAAGGATGCCGCTTGTATTGTTCGTCAACTCAATCTCACCGACCACCGTTGCGGGATTGTCAGCGGTGTTGACGAAATCGCTTCTAACTACGCGAAAGCTGAAGCCCGACGGCCCAACCAGCACGTCACCACTGGGATCACTACGGAACGCCTGGCGATTGCCTCTACCCGCCGTTGCACGCTCACCAATGGGCTGCAAAAAGAAACTACGCGTCTTCGCGTCGAAGTAGCCTTCGAACTCTCCAGCGACAGCGCCTTGGGCACCGTCGCCCTGGACGAATTTGAGACCGCTTAGCGAGGTCAGCGAGCCAGCATTTCCTGCGGTTCCTTCTAGGGAAACAGGTGCGCCAGAGGTATTCACTGAAGATGCATTTACTGAGCGCTCTGCTGCCGCTTGCCACCAGCTAATAAGGGTAGCACTGGCTAAACACACAGCGACAAGCGCAACGACCGCCGCTTGGCGTGAAGCCAAGCGGCACAACCTGAGAAGATATTCGCGACCAGCCATTGTTTTTCAGACTCCTTTTTCCATGGCGCTAAAGATATTGCCGCGCGGCTTTGTTAAGGCCTCGCAGCTAGCCACTAAAAATAATCTATCAACTAACCTGGGCAACCTCGAGCCAAAACTCAAGCTCTGCCCGATTCGAGAAGGCCTTGGACCAGGCTATCAGCCTAAGCCTCAATCACCTGCCCATGCAGCATCACATCGGCCAACGGCCATCACGGGATCACGCATTCCCTATATATCCAAATATCCAACAACTCAAACAACACGGTCTGACAAGTCCAATTGAGCGCGTGAACTCACACTACGGATCTGACTTAATCAAAACATGCTTTCACGCGGTGATTCTTAAATGCAAGAAAGATTATGTTTATTGAGGCACCTGAATTATGAAATTGGAACACCAGACCTCACGACAGCGATTGAAACAGACTAAACAGATCCGGGGGCGATTAGCTTGTCTTTTCAAACCCTACTGCGACAACTCAAGCAAGCTTTCCGAAATAATATTAAGCCTACAAATGGAGCACAAGGGAGATGGATTGGCGGGGACATTGGGGACATGATGAATGGCGTTGGGCAAACTCATCTTTTCATTGATTCCTCAATACACTCTCTTCGACTCTCGCTCGCAGGTTCTCACCACAGATATTGGGGCATCAATTTGTCGTCATTAGACTTGGTAGATCTTAATTTTATTGAACCATTGATCTTTTAAAGAAATGTGAGGCACGGCAATTAAGAAGCAACTAAAATCATCACCAGTGAGGAGAATTGGGTGTTGCCGTTTCTGATTCGTTGCACCTTATCCGCGACGCATCTTAGCCAACGTGCTAAAGTCCGTCAAGCGGTAATTTGTCGCATCGTCACTGTTTATCGAAGATGATTGGGTCTATGGCATAAACGCGCGCTAATGCCTGTTGATAGCCTTCCGGCGCGCATTGTTGAAAAGAGCCCAAGCCATTGGTAAGATATTTCAGCTTAATAGCAAACGTAAGTTTTTTTCCTGCGCTTGCGCCGTCGCAAGGAGCAAAGCTTGGAAGTTCCGGACTACCTAAAGGAGTGAGAGGCATGGAAACAGGATACGATCAAGTCATCAATGTTGACCGTCATCAGCGATTCAATTGGAAGCTGATGAGTATTATTGGCGCTGCTGTTCTGCTAATCGGCGCAGTTTTTAGTGTCGCAGCTACCTCGCGCGGCTGGTTCAAGGGCGGGGGCGGAAACAAAGTCCCGATCTACGTTTCGTCCGATTCCCAGATCAATCAACAAGTCACGCTCAACGGCGGATTCTCTTCGATTGCCAAGGCCGTCACGCCTGCCGTTGTGGTGATTAACGTCGAGGGCCGCAGGCAACAACAGATGCCTTTCTCATTCGACCCATTCGGCGACTTGTTCGGCACCCCCGATCAAGACGATGAAGGAACGCCGCGCCGCCCGCGCGTTAGCCCGCGCCAGCAACAACCCCCAGGCAAAGGCCCGTTGCAGGCAATTGGCACGGGGTCAGGCGTGATCGTCAGCCCTGAAGGCTACATTCTAACCAACAACCACGTTGTTGAAGGCGCGGACAGAGTCAAAGTGGAGTTAGCCGACGGGCGTGAATTCACTGCGAAGGTAATCGGCACCGACCCGCCCAGCGACGTTGCGTTGATTAAGGTAGATGCGAGCAGTTTGCCAGTACTGCCGTTCGGCGACTCAGATAAAGTTGAAGTTGGCGACATCGTTCTGGCGGTTGGCAACCCGCTCGGCGTTGGTCAGTCGGTGACGATGGGAATTATCAGCGCCAAAGGCCGCCGCGCTTCTGGCAGCCGGTCTTCGTTTGAAGACTTCCTGCAAACGGACGCGGCCATCAATCGCGGCAATTCTGGGGGGGCGCTGGTGAATCTGCGCGGCGAATTGATCGGCATTCCATCGCAAATTCTGTCGCAGAGCGGAGGCAGCATCGGCATCGGCTTTGCGATTCCGACCAAGATGGCACGCGACGTGATGGATCAGCTACTGCGCAATGGGAAGGTTCGCCGCGGTAAGCTCGGCGTGGAGATCACGCCCATCACGTCGGATTATGCTGACGCTTTTGGTTACAAAGGGACGAAGGGGGCATTCGTGCAGCGTATCGAGCCCGGCAAAGCCGCTGATCAAGCTGGCGTTAAACGCGGTGACATCATCACTGAATTTCAAGGGCAGCGCATCGAGACCGTCGCTCAATTCCGTAACCTGGTTTCGCAGACTGCCCCCGGCACGATGGTCAAATTCAAAGTCTGGCGCGAAGGCGCGGAACGTGAACTGTCCGCCAAGCTGGTTGATTACGACGACCTCGCCAAAGTCAAGGAGCCTGGCACGGGCAATGGTGAATCAAGCGCGGCGGGTGGCCTGCTTTCAGGTGTTCGCGTCGAATCGCTAACCTCCGATGTGGCGCGACAACTGAAACTGCCGGAAACAGCGCGCGGCGTTTTGATCACTGACGTGGATCAAAACAGCAATGCCTGGGCAGCCGGATTGCGGCGCGGCCAGATTATTGAAGAAGTCGCTCGACAGCCGATTGCTAATCTCAATGAATTTAACGCGTCGCTGCAAAAGCTCGGCAACAAGAAGAGCGTTCTGCTCAGCATTCTGACAGCCGACGGTTCGCGTTATGTGGTGGTCAAGGATGAAGAGTGATCCGGCGCTAAATCGTCACGCCAATAATTCAAGATAGTATCGGGTAGGAGGGAGCCTTACGGCTCCCGTCCTCCCACACCACCGGACATGCGGTTCC
>JBDSAM010000254.1:0-3469 GCA_039922135.1 Blastocatellia bacterium | reverse complement strand
TGCGGGCGACAACGCTGACATTGGTCACGGGTACGCCGGGCTTGGTGCTGGCTGGGCTTCCAGGCTTGATTCACATCGATTGGGCGCTGATTGGCATCACGACGTACTTCGATCTTTTCTATTCGGCTGGGTTATCGCTGGTCATGTGTTACCTGCTGTATAACCGCAACGTGCGTTTGATCGGCGGCGTAAAAACGACAGTCTACACCTGCGCCATTCCGCTGGTTGCAACCTTGATTGCCTGGCCCGTATTGGGAGAAAAACCGGTGTGGATGCAAGCCGTCGGAGCGGTGTTAATCATTGCGGGTGTGCTGGCAACGCGCCGGAAATGAGGGCGTGATGGTCCGGAAGCGGCGTTTTACTTTGTTTTTCTGACCGCATACTATTTCGGCGCTCCATCACTAATAACAATCAGGTACATCAATCAGGCATGAAGCAAAAAGGTTTGATGAAAGTCGGAATGGCCGGGATCAGTTTGTTGATCTGCACCACGCTTGCGTGCGGCATCGCCGCGCAGACGATTCCCTCTCCCATTGCGCGCCTGACGCCCCAAACGGTGGAAGTGGCGCTGGCCATTGAAGATCCTGCGGACCGCATCAACGCGCTGCAACAAATTCTGAAAACCCGGCCCGCGATTGAACAGGCCGACGCTGCCCGCGAAGCCATCGTCGCCAGTTGGGCACAGCTTGGCGAAGTGCAGCTCGGCGATAACAACATCGAAAAAGCCAACGCCAACTTCCGCAAAGCGCTCTCTTCTCTTCCCGAAAAAGTCAGCGATCAGTTTTTTGCCGAAACCGTGATTCGCATCCCGCTGGCAGTCTCTGTGCGCGGCTATCGCGGCGAAGCGATTGAATTGGCTCGTCTGCTGGAAACGCGATTTGCCAGGGAACAGATACGACTGGCCGCGCTTGGCGAATTTTTTATGACCATTGAAGCGCCAGCGGACGCGATTCGTTCGCTGGAAGCGGCATCAAAACTTTCCGGTGAAGCTGGCGAGAAGCCCAGCGAAAACAATGCTGGCGAAGCTCCGTTGCATCGCGCGCTGGGTGCGGCATATCGAATGGGCTTGCAATTGGATGACGCGATCTCAGAATACCAACTGGCCATCGGCGCCAATCCGAAAGACAAGCTCGCGTACTATGAACTGGCCAACCTTTACCGCGCGCATGGCGCATATATTGACGCCATCAAGCTTTATCAAAAACAACTGGAGGTCGAGCCGAAGCATGCGCCGGCGTTCAAGGGATTGGCGCTAGCCTATCTGGCACAGAAGAATGAAGCCCAAATGACGGCGGCTTTGAACCAGGCACGCGACCTGCGCGGTTCAGCACAGGAAGTCACTGGCGACATCTATCTGCAAACGCAGATGGCGTTCTATTACCTGAAGCAGAATAAATTGAAACAGGCGCGGGCGGCGGCAGAAGCTGCGCTGGTCGTTGAACCACGCTATGCCTGGGCGCGCATCGCCGCCGCGGAAGTTGATCTGGCCGAAAGCAAAGTCTTCGAGGCTGAGCGCAACCTGCTGGCCGCCCAGCGTTACGCGGGCTTCCCGACATTGTTCTTCACTTTCGGCAAACTTTATTTGTCAGTGGATGACTTCGATGGCGCGCTGGAACAGTTTGCAAAGGCGTTTGGCTTTTCAACAAAAGACCGGTTCACAACGCGGCTGGGCGGTTCGCTGGATGTGAAGGCGGACAGCATCAAAGAGTTATTATCGCGCGAACATCAGGCCTCAATCTTCATCGCCGAATCGCCAACCGGACCCGAGCAGTTCAAAATGGCCGAATCGTTGGTGCGATTCCACGGCTGGCTGAAGGAAATCAAATCCCTGACGGCAAATAAAACCACAGTCACGCGCAAACAAATAGAAGAGTTGGATCGCGCCGCAATGGATTTTGTCGAAGCGGAAAGCACGCGCCGCTCTTTCCGCTCGCTATACATCGCACAGAAACTTTCTCAAGCTGGAATCGCAACAGGACTGGCAGTTGAATTGGCCGAGCAGGCGCTGGGGTTGGCCGACGCAGCGACCCAAGCCGATGGATCAGTCAGGGATTACCCGAACTACGACCGCACTGGGCGCTTACAAATCTTTCGCGGCCGCGCGCTGGATGCCAAAGGGTGGGCGCAATACAAAGCCGGCCAGAACGAAGAGGCCGCTACCGCTCTGACTGAATCGGTCAAAGCATACGGTTCATTGCTGGAAGGCAAGCAAGCGATGTGGCATTTGGCAGCGGTCAAAGAATCCATTGGCGAATTGAATGAAGCATTGGATCTCTATCTGGCTGGGTATCAACCGCCTGAGGCTTCCACGGCAGATATGAAGCTGGCGGTCATCGAAGGTCTTTACCAAAAGATCAATGGTTCGCGGAATGGGTTGGATGACCGGCTGCGCCGTGCGCTGGGCGCTACACAGGCGGAAGTCACTGCAATGCTCAACCTGTCCTCTCAACGTGAACCCGGTCAGCGTCAATCGGGTCAGCCTCAATCAGGTCAGCGCCAGCCGAAAACGTTTTCTGAGAAAGCGTCTGCATCCGTCAAACCACAGCCCAAACGAACCGGCTCTGCCGAACCAATCAGCAGAAAAGATATCCGCGAGAGCCGCGACAAGGAGCAATCCAGTGAATCCGCCAGGCCAGCGACGATAGCTGATATTCCAACACCAGACATGAAAGAGCCCGTCAAGGAGTCAGTGGAACCAGTCAAGGAGCTCATCAAAGAGCCAATCAAAGAGCCAATCAAAGAGTCAGATGGAGATGCCGGTAAAATCATCGAGTCGCCGCCCATCCCGGCAAAGCCAGTCGAACTTCCCAGCATTCCTTCAGACTTAACTGTGCTCCCATTGTTGCTTGATCCACAAATACTGCTTACCCATTGGCAACTCGTCAAAGCCAATCCTGCGGTGAACGAAGATGTTCCACAACCACCGGTTTATACGCATACGCGACCGCGACGCGTGGCTGCGCCAAAAGGCTCAACGCCACCTCAAGGCTCAATGCCACCTCGCAGTCAAGAGCCATCAGCAGCAGAGCCAGTCCGTTTACGGCGACCTCCGAAACCTAGTAATTAAGCGAAACGCTGGTTCAGAACACTCGATCATTGAGCGTTTCGCCGGTCGTAAAGCGGCGCAGGTTTTCCAGGAAGTGGCGCACCAGGCGATCTCGTTCGCCGATGTGGCCGCCCGCTGTGTGCGGAGTGATGAAGCAGTTGGGCGCCGTCCAAAGAGGATGGTCCGGCGGCAGGGGTTCAGGTTCGGTTACGTCCAAGTAGGCAGCAGCCAGCTTGCCCGATTCCAGCGCGGCGATCAGCGCGGGTTGATCCACCGTACTGCCGCGCCCGATGTTGTAAAAAAGCGCGCCCGGTTTCATCGCCGCCAGCAGCTCAGCATTGACGAAATGGCGCGTGGCCGCGCTGGCGGGCAAAATGTTGATGATGTGATCGGCCAGCGGCAGATGCTTTTCCAATTCGTCTT
>JBDSAM010000253.1:0-5101 GCA_039922135.1 Blastocatellia bacterium | reverse complement strand
TTCGCTTCGCCTGCGTACTTACAGTTGCACCCCTCGCCCGTCGGAAGCTCGTAGGTTATCCAGGAATTCGCCGATTCCACCCCACCAAATATTGCTTCAGCCCGTGTGAGATTTCCTCTCTCCACCTGCGCGGTTCACTGCATGACAGCACGGGCAACGTCCTGCCCAATGTCACGCTGACGCTGCTGAACACCGCCACCAACTTGGCGCGCGCAACCGTGACCAATGCCAGCGGCGAATACTTCTTCGAAAAAATTGATCCCGGTACTTACAATGTCGAAGCCATGCAGACCGGCTTCAAGAAGCTGGATCGTTCCGGCATCCTGATCGAGACACAGCAACAGATCACGCTGGATTTGACGATGGAGCTGGGCAGCGTATCTGAAACGGTAATCGTTACTGACGACGTGCCGCTGATGGAAACTTCTACGGCTTCGACCTGCACGGTCATCAGCAAACAGCTTTTGGACGACCTGCCAAATTCCGGGCGAAATCCATTTGCTATTTCGGCCATTACGCCAACGCTCATTCCCGTGGGTAACCCAACCTTCAACCGGCGGTACGAGATCGAGACCGGATTGAAAGAGCGCGAGAATCATTTCACGGTTGGCTTCGACCCGACGGTAGCCAGCCCGCCAAAGGTGCCGGGACTGGATTTGAAAGGTGGCTTGCTGTATGCGGGCGTGAACGGCGCGCCGACTGGCCAGACTGACACGTTCCACAAGTTCGCGCCGCGCGTGGGCTTCGCGTACGCGCTGAGCGACAAGACAACGATTCGCGGCGGTTACGGAATTTACTATGCGCCGCCGATCTTCAACTTCACGATTGCGGCTTTGGGCGCACTGGGCTTTTTGGCTTTTTCCGCGTTGCTTTATCTGGCTTTTACGCTTGCCGGACTGATCACAATCAATCAACTGTTGACAGTTGTCGTGACAGACCAATCATCAGATCGCCTGCCAAATGGCCTGAATGCCGTACGCGGCGAAGTGAAGTTCAATCGTGAATTGATTGCGCAGGGCGTGGCCAACATGGCCTGTCCGTTTTTTAGCGCGCCGCCGAGGCCATGAGGTTGGAGCGGCTGGAACCGCTTGAACAGTTTGACGGATTTGTTCCTGGTCCAGCTAAGCAGGAACCCTCAGCCATTTTCTCTTCTTCTGAATCGGTCAATTGGCATCAAGAAAAGCAGCTTACGCTTCAGGCTGAAATGCAGATGTACCGGCTGACCGGCCCTCTGTTTTTCGCATCCAGCGAGAAGGTACTGACGCGATTGCTGCGCAAGGTCACCGCGCACACGCTGGTGCTGGATCTGACTGAAGCCGGCCCGATTAATTCCGCAGCGACCGATTGCCTGCGCCAACTCGCCGCGCGGCAACGCCAGCGCGGCGGCGAATTGAATTTAATCGGGCTGGACGCGCGGCTGTTCGCTTCAATTGAAAAAGACGGCTTGCTGGATGAAATCGGCGCGATCGTCCGACGTGACGAAGACGCGCCTCGCTATTCTACTGGCTCACTTTTGGTTCACCCGCCAGAGCATTTTGCGCGGGCTGTACCGGCGACCCACTCCCGCGTCGCGTGATGTGATGCGCGCCGCGCCGAAAGTCCGGGCAAGCTGCCAGCTTGCCGCTGACTTCGCAATGCATTCAATCAAATACCCGCGACAAGCTGGCAGCTTGTCGAACCCTTTCCCAGGAGAAATCCATGAGCAGTCCACACTTTCCAAAACCGGCCCAATCCCGCCCGATGCAGTAAAAGACAACGCCACGAAAACCCGTTAGGCCCCTGCCCCGAAGCCATTGACGCGATCTCGAAGGTCATTGCCAAAGGCGGACGGTATGAATATGAACTGACCGATCAATTCGCCAAAACGCTGGCTGATCTGGAAGGCCTGGATACCGAATACATCATGCCATTCCCAGGCTCCAGCGACCCGTTGCATCGCGCCGTACTTGCGTTCTGTTCAAAAGAGAAACCGTTCGTGATGTCCGATCCGGGCTACGAGGCTGGTGGCCGCGCCGCGCAGTTCGTCGGCGCGAAAGTCGTCAAAGTCCCCCTCACCCCAACCTACGCGCACGATGTCAAAGCCATGGTCAAAGCCGCAACTGAACGCAAGGCAGGCTTGATTTACATCTGCAACCCGAACAATCCGACCGGCACTATCACGCCACGCGCCGACATCGAATGGGCGATGGCCAACAAACCCGAAGACACAGTCCTGCTGCTCGACGAAGCCTACATCCACTTTAGCGAAGAGCCGTTGTGTTCCGACTTGGTGGCAATGGACAAAGACCTGATCATTCTGCGCACCTTCTTAAAGCTGTACGGGATGGCTGGCCTACGCGCTGGCGCGGCTATGGGACGGCCTGACTTGATCGGCAAGCTGCGGAATTACGGCGCGGGCGCGTTGCCGCTGACCGGAATAGTCGGCGCAACGGCCAGCTTGAAAGTCAAAACCCTGGTGCCCGAACGCCGCAAGATCATCAAAGATGCTCGCGAAGATGTATTCAGCTTTCTCAAAAAAACAAGATCGAGTTTGTTCCTTCGGTCAGCAATTGTTTTATGCTTAATGCCAAAATGCCTGCGCGGCGGCTAGTTAATGCGATGCAGAAAGAGAAGATTTACATTGGTCGTGTCTGGCTTGCGTGGCCGACGCATGCCCGTATCAGCATTGGCACGAAAGACGAGATGGCCAAATTCAAAACGGCGCTCTTGAAGGTGATGGGCGAATTGTAGGTGTAGCGCCATTGCGCTTTCAGCACCGTTATTAGTTTCCGTGAACTGTTTTTTGTCACCCTCCTAAAATGGCGCGTTGTTTGCAATAACCTTGTCTGTAAGCTGAAAGATGTAACTTCGGCAATTTGCAAGGGAGGGCGTGAAGCACAGAAGTACGTTGCTCCGCTTTACGTCGTACCTCATAAGAACAAATCTCCGCGCCGCTGCAATCAGATAGATCGCAACGACGCGCCACCAGGGAGGATTTTATGGGACATCTGATTGGTCAGGTTATATTTGGTTTGATTGTTGGCGTAATCGCCAAATTTTTGATGCCTGGCAAAGACCCCGGCGGTGTCATCATCACTGCGATTATCGGTATCGTCGGATCACTGCTCGGCACATTTGTTGGGCGAGCACTCTGGGGTGGTACTGATTACTCCAGCGGATGGATTACGGCCATTCTTGGCTCAATCATTTTGCTGATAGGTTATCGTATGATTACTGGAAGGCGCGTTGCTGCGGTCTGACCGCTAGAACCGGCCTATGCCTTCAGGGATGACAGATAGATCAATGCGCTTACATGCATCACCACCGCAGCCGCCTTTCTGGTGGCTGCGGTGGGTTCCCACTATAGTTTGCCTGGCTGTCATCCTTTATTTTCTCTACGTGGTCGGTCGGGTAGCCCTGATCCCGCTGCTCGCATCCTTTGCTCTAGCCTACCTGCTTAATCCAATTGTCCTGATACTGGAAAAACGCGGTCTTTCGCGCACAGTTGCAGCCGCGCTAACTCTATTGGGCGTAACGCTAGCTGCGGCTGCATTTCTGACTTTTGTCATTCCAGATCTGTTAACGCAAGGCGCGGAAGCAGGTCAGAAGCTTACGCGATATTTTACCCCGGAGAACGCCGCGCGGCAGCGCATTTATTTGCGCCGCTACTCGCCGTTGCTTGATCGGATGGCTGGTCAACGCATTGAGCAGTTTTTGCGTGATCCGATGGCGACGATTGGCTCTCCCTCTGGTTGGTTTGCCGGCGGGCTGTCGGGCTTTCTGGCAACGGCGCTGGCTTCGCTGGACCTGCTACTTGTGCCGTTCTTCGTTTTTTATTTACTGCTTGATTTTAGCAAGTGGCGTGATTCGTTTGAAGACCTGATCCCGCCGCGTTTCCGCGAACCGTTCAGCCGTTTGTTCGACGAAGTCGGACGCATTCTGGAAGCCTATGTGCGCGGGCAGTTGCTGATTGCGATCTGCATGACCGCGCTGTACGCCATTGGATTCGCACTGCTCGGAGTTCCGGCGTGGGCTGGAATTGCGGCTGTGGCAGGGCTGCTCAATGCGATTCCGTATGTCGGCACGGCCTTGGGGCTGGGACTGGCGACCGGCTTCACGCTGGCTGACGGTGGCGGGCTGGGGCGAATCGGCGGAGTGGTTGGAGTCTTTGCCGCGGTGCAATGCATTGAAGGCTATATCCTGACGCCGCGCATTCTGGGCACCAGGCTCAACCTGCATCCGATGGGCGTTTTTCTGGGTTTGTTGATCGGCGGAAAGTTGTTCGGATTGCTCGGTGTAATTCTGGTCATACCAGTGATCGCAATCTCCAAAGTCTTTTTGATGTTCTTGCGCGAACTTTACAAGGGGTCACTTTTCTACCATAACGGCGACCTTAGCCCGGCCCAGACCCCTAGTCCGATTCTGGAAGAGCGGTTGGCTGAAGCCGCTGAAACAGTGCTTACTGATCAAGTCAACGCATCAACAGGCGATGAACTGCTCACCCCTGACCCTCAAGATGACAGCGCGATAACCCTGCATCCGGCTCGTTCAAGTTAAAGCCGCGTCGCCACAGATCAAGCACGCCGGGGACAGATGAGCAACTCCGTCAGGAAGGGGGGTTATGGCAGAAGTGCCTGAAGTCGAAATCCTCACGCGCGATCTGCGCGAGGCCGTTGTTGGGCGCACCTTTCACGACCTAATTGTTCTACAAGATGCTGCCGTGCGCTTTCCCTCCGTGCCCGAATTTTCCGCGCTTTTGAAAGGTCGCACTGTGCTGGATGCGTCGCGTCGCGCCAAATACATGCTGATGCCGCTGTCTGATGATCTGACCTTGTCGGTGCACCTGATGTTGTGGGGTACGCTGAAACTTCTGCCGTCTGCCTCGCCACAGGCGCCGAAAACATTGATTATCTGGCGGCTTGATCGTGACGAAGATTTACGGCTGCTGGATACGCTCGGCTATGCCCGCGCCGCAGTCGCTCAAACCGAAGCTCTTGCCGAATTGCTCGACCTGGATTCGCTTGGACCGGAAGCATTAGATGCGTCGTTCGATGTCAGCGTGCTGGCACAACAGCTTGCGCGGCGGCGTGGCGTGTTAAAGACGGTGTTATTGAATCAGCGT
>JBDSAM010000252.1:0-2514 GCA_039922135.1 Blastocatellia bacterium | reverse complement strand
CTCAAATCAGTCTGAATATGTTGACGCCTTTTTAAGCCATTGGTAGATTGCGCGAGCCTCAACGCTTCTCCACCAAAGGACTCACAATGAATACAAAGCGGATTCACACCCTTGATGCGTTGCGCGGCATCGCATCGCTGGCGGTTTGTTGGTTTCATCTGACGAATGGCAATCCCGCGTTTTTGCCTGATGGTTGGTTGAAGCTCTCCGGTAAGTTTGGATGGCTTGGAGTGGAGATGTTTTTCGTGATTTCAGGATTCATTATTCCATTTTCAATGCGGCGCGCTGGATACTCAATCGGTGACTTCCCGCGCTTTATCTTGAAGCGCATCGTTCGCCTTGATCCGCCATACCTCGTGGCGATCGTACTCACGATTGGTTTGGCCTATCTATCATCGCTCGCACCGGGGTTCAGGGGGGCAGCCACCGTCCTTTTCGGCGGCGCAAGCTTTATTACATTTGGGATACGTCAATGCCTTCTTTGGCTATGAATGGATTATTCCCGTTTTCTGGACGCTGGCGATTGAGTTTCAGTTTTACCTGCTAATGGCAGCAAGTCTCCCATTGCTGATGTCACCCCGGACAGGCTTTAGGACGATGGCCGCTCTACTCTTCGGCGCAGGTGCGTTTTTGATGCCTAGTAGTAAGTTCATTTTTGGCTGGCTGTTTCTGTTCCTACTAGGCATCACGGTTGCCCAGTATAAGTCGGCCTTGATCGGTAAGCGGATGCTATTAATCGTACTTCCGCTACTGGTCGCTGGTACGTGGTTTACGCAGGGGTGGTTGATTGCATTAGTTGGGACAGCAACGGCGCTGGCCATTCTACTACTCAGCCTACAAAGCCGTGTTTTGTTTTTCTTGGGCAGTATTTCTTATTCGCTTTACTTGATCCATGTCCCCATTGGCGGGCGCGTTATTAACTTAGGCATGCGATTAACGCACACGCTGCCGTCGCAATTGGGCGTTCTTGCTGTCGCGCTAACGGTATCTATTGGTGCGGCATATCTGCTCTATCGGTTCGTGGAACGACCGGCGCAAGAGTGGTCATCAAGGATTCAATATCAATGAGAATGTTTCCAAACGAGGTATGAAGATGAAGGTCGAACGAAAACTGTGGTTTATTCTCTTGCCTGCGGCATTGTTGTGGTTGCTGATAGGTAATTTGGCTGCTACAGCACCGCGCATTACTGTCAAACGCGCAACATATCATCAATGGGCAGAGTCGCTGATTATAGGTAATGGCCAGGTCGAGGCCGTGATTGTTCCTGCAATAGGCCGCGTCATGCAATTCCGTTTCGCGGCCGAAGACGACGGGCCGTTCTGGGAGAACGTGGTGTTGTTCGGCAAATCGCCCGACCCAGCATCGTCCACGTGGGGTAATTTTGGCGGCGATAAAACCTGGCCCGCGCCGCAAGGGGATTGGCCGAAACTGACCGCGCGCGCCTGGCCGCCGCCATCGGCCTTCGATTCATTGCCGGTCAAAGCGGAAGTGAAAGGAGAAGTCATTGAATTGCTCTCGCCGATTGATCCGCATTACGGCATTCGCACGCGGCGGCTGATCAAACTGGATGCGAAACGTCCGGTGATGACGATTACGACCACCTACGAAAAGCTGGAAGGCTTGCCTGTATTGGTCGCTGTCTGGACGATCACACAGTTCAAAGACCCGCAGGGCGTTTTCGTGCCTTTGCCGAAGACCTCAGTCTTTACTGATGGCTACTCGAAACAATCAAAAGAAACTCCCGCTGAGTTGAAGCGCGCAGGCCAACTGCTTTCGATGGTTCGCAGCCCGAATGTTTCCACCAAGATTGGCACGGACGCTGATGCGCTTGTCTGGATCGGCGATAAACACGTTGTGCGTATAGATTCGCCGCGTGTGGCTAATGCCACCTATCCTGATCAAGGCAGCAGCGCGGAGGTTTACACGAACCTTGATCCATTGAAGTATGTCGAATTGGAAATGCTCGGCCCCTTAAGCCAGATGAAAGCCGGAGACCATATTGAGCGAACGAACACATACACACTGTTGCGGCGGCGCGAAAAGGACACAGAAGTGGAAGCTAGAAGAATGATCAAACGCTAAGACTTGGGGCTTTTGCATAAGGTCAGAGCCGAGCTGTTATAATCGTTTTCCATGATCCGATTTGAAGATGTCGAAAGAAAAGTTGAGCGATACCACCCGGACGCAGACCTGGATATGCTGCGTCGCGCCTATATCTTTTCGGCGATGATGCACAAGGATCAGGTGCGAGCGTCGGGCGAACCGTATTTGATCCACCCGTTGTCTGTCGCCGGTATGCTGGCGGACATGAAGATGGATGTGGAGACGGTGACGACTGGCCTGTTGCATGACGTGGTCGAAGACACATTGACCACAGTCAAAGACATCAGCGACAAATTTGGACCGACAGTAGCGCACCTGGTGGATGGCGTGACCAAGATCAGCAGTCTCGGCCATGTCTCCAAGGAAGACGCGCAGGCGGAGAACTTGCGCAAGATGGTGCTGGCGATGGT
>JBDSAM010000251.1:0-12387 GCA_039922135.1 Blastocatellia bacterium | reverse complement strand
CTGGACGTTTTACAACGTGCTGTCATCATCTCGGAACAAACAGGACTATATGGTGTCGTGCTTGATGCGCTGAATGAGCGAGCCAGGAAGTTCTATCTGCGGTATGGCTTTATGGAATTGGTTGACGATTCTTTTCATCTTTTCATCCCCATTGAAACCATTCTCAAACTTGGCCTGACAGGTTGAAACAACAAAGAGCATTTCCTTGGAATCTGTTGATTAAAGCTTTGTCTTTCACAGCAACCAGCGATCTCACTCTCATGCGCTTGATAGCATCGCCTGAGTAAATCTAATGAAGCAGGCCAATTGACAAGCTTGACTTGGCAAACGGTTTTGAGTTTGAATGCGTCTCGTTCCCGCCCCGTCTGCCCTATCTGGTTGCTGTCTTCATTGTAGCCATGTAATAGCTCTTTTCAGCAAATCAAATCCTGAATGACCCCTTGGCCGTCTAATAAACTGGCGGCGCCAACTCCATCGGAACGCCCATCCGAGCAAAATCGAAACCGCCCAACCATCATTGTGGTGGCGGGAAGCTTCGAAACGACTGAAAACATCCCCCCTTGAAGCAACCTATACGCTCGGAGTGCAATCAGTTCACTGGCATTGCTCAAGAAATGCTCCCGCTTACAATATCGGTCCAACGACTGAATGCGTGGCGCTCGTAGTTTGATTCCTATCTTTCATAAACCAATCTTCACTGCCCCGGTGATTCTTAATCATTTGTCGCCTTTTGAATTCGTGATCAGTATTCGGAGAAGTATTCAATGAGAAGTTCCAAGTTTGCGCGTCGCTCGAAGTTTGCCCAATTCTTTCTTCATCCTGCTTTCCGCTCGACAGCCATCGCCGCTGTGGCAGCCGTTGTTTCACTCTCTATTTTCATCTGGCAAGACAGCGCTTCTGCAGGCAGCGGTTCATCGCTTGGCGCATTGCGTCGCGCCGGAATACGGCTGCGTTCGACATTGAATCTGGCGCCCGCCCCCGCGCCGACAATGCTAGTTGCCGTGCAAGGGGGCATCGGAGCGCGCACTGTAATCTCGACAATTGCGGGCGGCGGGTTCAGCGTTGATGCGCCGGTCAGGCAAGCCCCGATGGTGCTGCCGACGGCTGTGGCAGTTGACCCGCTGGGACGCGGCTTTTATGTCGTGGATGAGAGCAACGGCACCAGCCTGTTGCGATTCGTCAATACCACGAACGCGGCGGTGACGCTGGCCGGAGTGACCATACAGCCCGGCAGCATCAATCTGATCGCGGGCGGTGGCGCGGCAGTGGACGCAACAGCGCTGCGCGATGTGGATTTGACGCTGGTGACTGGCATCGTTGTTGATCCTTCGGGCAGCGCGGTTTATATGACTGCTCTATTGGCCGGTGGAATTCGCGCGATCAATGTCAGCACGCAGGACTTTTCGATTCTGCGTCAGACAATTCAACCGGCGACGATCAAGACAATCTTCACCATCACCCGCCCGGACTTCCGAGCTATCACGATGAATGCGGCGCGCGAATTCTTTTACATCGGTGCTGCGCAATCGGGCGGCGCGCGCGTTGTTTACAAGTTGGACACGGCAGCCAACGGCGGCAGCGGTATTGAATTGGTTTACGCCGGTGGCGGAACGCCGCAATCCAACAATGGCGACAACGGGCAGGCCACGCTGGCCAAACTGACTTCACCTATGGATCTGGCGCTGGACACGAATGGCAACCTGTTGATTGCCGAAGGCGGCGACACCCGCAACAACCCCGGCGCGGTGCGCAAGGTGGATCTGGGCGGCACCATCACATCGCTGATCACCGGCCTGGAATTTCCAACGGGCATTACACGCGGGCCAAATAACAGCGTCTACGTTGCGCTGGGCAATGCGCAACAGATCATTCGGGTTTCCTCCCAAGGCGCGAAAACCCTTGTTGCCGGAAACATAGTACCGACGGCCTGCGATCCGGTGAACAACCTGACCTGCGGAGACGGCGGCCCGGCGACTTCCGCTTTGCTGAATCTGCCCGGCAGCACACAGTTTAAAAACATCACGATGGCGACCGACGCAAATGGCCTGTACCTGCCCGATTTCAACTTCCGGCGCGTGCGCTATATCAATACCAGCGGAGGAACAGTAACCCTGGGCGGCATCACGATTCAGGGCGGCCAGATCAACAGCGTGGCGGGCAGCGGGCAGCAATCGCCGTATGACAATGTCCCGGCGATATTCACCGAATTGCAGATGCCAGCCGGCGTGGCGGCGGACTCAAGCGGCAATCTGTTTGTCTCTGACACTAACGCTGATCCGGTCGGCAGCATTCGCTTCATCAATCGCGGGCAAACGGCAGTCACCCTGTTTGGCGGCACTGAATTTGAGACCGTCGTGCAGCCCAGCCACATCGTCACGCTCAACAGCAAAGCGGGCGAACCAGCCAATGATGACCGAATCACAACTGCTGTCTTTGCGTCGCCGCAAGGCCTGGCTGTAACGTCGAATGGCGTATACATCGTGGATTCGCAGTACGGCGCGCTGGTACGGCCCGTTGGTTCGCTGACAGGCCGTCGCAGCGGTCATATCCGTTTTCTCAACACTTCTGCATCAAACGTGACGATCTTTCCCAGCGGCGGCGCAGCCAAAGTCGTCGTGCCACCCGGCTTTATCAAAGATGTAGTCGGACGCAACGAACAGCCATCGCCCGGCAGCCCAACGGCGGATGACGCGCCAGCCAATACGGCGATCATCTTCCCAACCGATGTGGCGCTGGATGCTTCAGGCAACATCTACATTGCCGACCAGGGCAACAATCGCATTCGCCGGGTGAACGCTTCGACTGGCCTGGTGACCAGCCTGCAAGCGCCAGGCAGCGACGGGCAGACGCCGCTGGTCACCGGCACGGCGTGCGGCATTGCAGTGACCCCGACCGGACGCGTTTATATCGCCGACACGAAAAACGACCGCGTGCTGCGGCAGGACGCCCCGAACAGCACCAGCTTCACAACCATTGCCAATGCGACCAATGGCATCAGCCGTCCGCGCGACGTGACGGTGGATTCATCAGGCAACGTCTTCGTCGCCAACACAGGCACGAACGCGGAACAGATTCTGCGCATCATTGCGCCAACTAACGCGCTTGGCACAACCAGCGTCGTCGCTGGCACCGGCCAGCCGGGCTTTTCAGGCGATGGCGGCCCGGCCAATCGCGCGCGAATCAATCTGCTGAACCCGGATTTTGCCGCGACCAGTATTCAGGTGACAAACAACATCATCACACTCGCTAATGGCGATACGATTTTTGCCGATACGGAAAACAACCGCCTGCGTCTGCTAGTGCAGCAGCCAAATCAAAATCCGGTGCTGGCCAATATCGCCAGCGTTTCAGTAGATGAAGGGAAAACGCAAACCGTCAACATTTCAGCGACCGACGGTAACGGCGATCCACTGACCTTCACGGCGCAGGGCGCGCCCGGTTTCGCGACCTTTACGGATAAGGGCGATGGGACGGCCATTTTGCAGCTTGCGCCCGGTTACACCGACGCAGGCAATTACACAGTGACGGTTGCGGTCAGTGACGGCGATGCCAGCGACAGCAAGAGTTTTGCCATCACAGTTAAAGATGTGAACCGCGCGCCCGTCGTCAACGTCACCCCCGTTGGGCCGACCTTTGAAGCGACCGGGCCAAATGGCCGCACGGTTGGCCTGATGGCAACGGCTTCCGATCCGGATGGTGACTCGTTCAACTTTCAATGGTTCGACGGTGCAACGCAGATCGCCACAGTGGCGTCACCGCAGGTCATTCTGGGCATCGGCAACCATCTGGTCTTCCTGATTGTCACCGACAGCAAAGGGTTGAGCACCAGCAGCACGGCGCAGGCCCTGATCGTCAAAGACTCAACCCCGCCCGTCATCACGGGTGTTCCGGCGAATATCACCACGCAGGCAACCGGCGACGATGGCATAGCGGTCAATTACACCCTGCCGACAGCGACGGACCTGGTGGACGGCGCGGTGACGGTGACGACGGATAAACCTTCCGGCTCGACCTTCGCGGTCGGTGCGACGACAGTCAACTTTGCCGCTACCGATTCGCGCGGCAACCAGGCAACAGCCTCCTTCAAAGTTACCGTGACGCCGAAACCCGGCGGCGGCGGCGGGGGAACAGGTTGCGGAGCGGTGGGCAGCTACACGATCTCGACCTTCGCCGGCAGCGGCAATTATGGCTTTGGCGGCGACGGCGGTGACGCGACCAATGCGTCATTGAAATCAATCAGCGGACTGGCGCGCGACAGTGTGGGAGTAATTATCGTTGACAGCCAGGCGCGCGTCGTTCGTCGAGTGGACGCGCAGGGCAAAATTCGAACCATCGCGGGCAACAGCGCCAATGGCAACACAGGCGACGCCAGCCTGGCCATATACGCCACCTTCGGCGCGACGGGCGGCGCGGCCACCGATGCAAGCGGCAACACCTACGTTTCCGACACTTACTTCCACCGCATTCGCCGCATTGCACCCGACGGCAAGATTTTCCACTTCGCCGGTTCGGCCACTGGCGTCAGCGGTTCGGCGGGCGACAACGGGCAGGCGAGTTCCGCGCGATTTAATCGCCCGACGGCATTGGCGATTGATGCGCAAGGCAATCTGTATATCGCCGACAGCAGCAATCAGCGCGTCCGCGTGATCAATTTTTCGACGAACATCATTACGACCGTGGCCGGCAACGGCAGTGGTGGTTTCAATGGCGATGGGGGAGCAGCCAACAGCGCGGGATTGAACAATCCGACCGGCTTGGCGGTGGATGCGCAAGGCAATCTGTACATCGCCGACCGCAACAATCAGCGCATACGCAAGGTGGAAGCAACGACCAAAGTCATCACCACGATTGCGGGCGATGGCACGCAGGGTTTTGGCGGGGACAATGGACAGGCCACAGCAGCGCAGTTGAATAATCCAAACGACGTTGCGGTGGATGGCGCGGGCAACCTCTTCATTGCAGATCAGGGCAACAATCGCATTCGCCGGGTCAAGACCAACGGACTGATCGAAACGATTGCCGGAACAGGCCTGGGCGGTTTCAGCGGTGATGGCGGAGCGGCTCTGCAGGCACAACTCAACCAACCATCCAGCGTCTTTGTGGATGCCGATTGCAGCGTGTATGTCGGCGACAACGCCAGCTTGCGCGTTCGCAAGCTAACCTCCGCGGGCGGCGGCGGCACAACCAATCACAATCCGGTCATCACGTCGAACGCCGGCAATCAAACGCTGACCAGGAATCAAACCGTTGACTTGCCCCTAGCTGCAACCGACGGAGACGGCGATAGCGTGACCTTCACGCTGCTTAACGCGCCAGCGTTCGCTTCCATCGTCAATGCCAACCCTGCGCAACGCATGGCGACGTTGCGGCTGGCCCCCACGGCAGCGGGCACTTTCACAGGCATTCAAATCAAGGCCGACGACGGCAAAGGCGGCACGGGGACGTCAACCGCATTCTCAATCACGGTCAACGAACCACAGGCGAACAATAATCCGCCGACGGCCAACGCTGCTGCATTGCCCGCGATGATCGAAGCAGTTTCAGCCGCAGGCGCGCCAGTCAGCTTGAACGGCAGCGGCTCCGACCCGGACGGCGATCCGATCAGCTTCGCGTGGACGGACAATGGCAACGTGATTGCAACCAGCGCCACGGCCATTGTGACGCTAGGCATCGGCACGCACAGCATCACGCTTGGCGTCACCGACAACAAGAACGCGAAGACTTCGACACCCGCGCAGACGGTCATTGTCAAAGATTCGACGCCGCCGGTTATCGCGGGCGTGCCAGCGGCTATTACTGCTGCCGCAACTACGCCCGCTGGAGCCATCGTCAATTTCACGATGCCGACAGCAACGGACACGGTTGACGGCAACGTGACCGTGTCCGCAGACAAAGCGCCGAACACGCTCTTCCCTGTTGGCGCGACAACGGTCAAATTCACGGCCACTGATTCGCGCGGCAACGCAGCGATGGCGTCGTTCGTGGTGACGGTCACGCCGTTTTCCAGCGGTGGCACGCCTTCCAGCTACGTTATCTCGACCTTTGCAGGTAGCGGCAATTATGGCTTCGGCGGCGACGGGGGCGCGGCCACCGATGCTTCGTTCAAATCAACAGGGCAGGTTGTTCGCTACACAGGCGGTTTGTTGATCGTGGACAGCCAAGGGCGCGTCGTGCGCCGCGTGGACGCGCAAGGAAAGATTCACACCGTCGCCGGCAACAGCTCGAACGGCAACACGGGCGATGGCGGCCCGGCCAACTACGCGACGATGGCTTCGCCCGGCGGCGTTGCGGTTGACGCGCAGGGCAACATCTACATCAGCGACACCAGCTATCACCGCATCCGGCGCGTGACTACTGACGGCAAGATCAATCATTTCGCCGGTTCGGCGACGGGTATCGCAGGTTCAATCGGCGATAACGGCCAAGCATTGCAGGCGCGATTTAACCGTCCGACGGCGTTGGTGATTGACGCGCAGAACAATCTATATATCGCCGACAGCGGCAACCACCGCGTCCGCGCCATCAACCTCTCCACCGGCATCATCAACACTGTCGCGGGCAATGGCGGCGCGGGTTACAGTGGAGACGGCGTTCCCGCCAGTACTGCCAGCCTTTACAACCCGACCGGCATCGCCCTGGATGCGCAAGGCAATCTTTACATCGCCGACCATAACAACCAGCGCATACGCAGGGTGGACGCGGCGACCCAGCAGATAACAACCATTGCTGGCAACGGCGCATCGGGCTTCGGCGGCGACAACGGCCAGGCAACCGCAGCGCAATTGAATAACCCGAACGACGTGGCAGTGGACGCGCTTGGCAACGTATATATCGTTGACCAAACCAATAACCGCATTCGCCGCGTCAACGCGGCAGGCGTCATCGAAACCATAGCTGGCACGGGCGTCAACGGCTTCAGCGGCGATGGCGGCCCTGCTCTGCAAGCGCAAATCAGCACGCCGACCGGCATCGAAGTTGAATCAGACGGCAGCATTTACTTCGGCGACAGCGGCAATCTGCGCGTTCGGAAACTTTCGCCATCAGGCCCGCCGCCCCCGCCGCCACCACCGGCCAATCACAACCCGGTCATCACTTCCGCGATCAGCAACCAGACGCTGACCAAAGGACAAGTGGTTGACCTGCCAATTGCGGCGACAGACGAAGACGGCGACAGTGTGACGTTCACCTTGGTTGGCGCTCCGGCTTTCGCATCAATCACCAACGCCAACGCAGCCGCGCGCACGGCAACGCTGCATCTGGCGCCAACGGCGGCGGGCGTGTTCACAGGCGTACAGGTCAAAGCCGACGACGGCAAAGGCGGCACGGCATTGGCGACTGCCTTCTCGGTTACCGTCAACGAACCTGTCAATCAATGTATTGCCGTCGTCCCGGCTTCGCAGTGGAAGGGCGAATACTTCAACAACAGAAACCTGGCGGGTTCGCCACTGATGATTCGCGCTGACGGCGACGGCTCGCTCAATCTGCCCTTCGGAAATAACAGTCCAAGCACGGCGTGCGGTCTGCCTGCCGATAACTTCTCGGCGCGCTTTACGCGCGACGTGACTTTCCAGGGCGGCGTATACCGCTTCTCGGCCTTCGCCGACGACGGCGTGCGCCTGTTTATTGACGGCCAGTTGAAGATTGATAAATGGATTGATCAGGCTGAAACACGATATGACGTGGACGTGACCTTGAGCGCAGGCACGCACGCATTGCGGATGGATTATTACGAGAACGGCGGCGGAGCGGTAGCGCGATTGTTCTGGAATGCATTGAACTACTTCCCAGTGGTCAATAACATTCCGAACCAGACCGTCACGCGCGGACAGATTGTTGACGTCTCCATCATCGGCAACGACAGCGACAACGATCCGGTCAGGCTGACGCTGGACAATGCGCCCGCGTTCGTCACGTTGATCAACGCTGACGCGACCGCGCGCAAAGCCACACTGCGCATTGCGCCTCCGGCAGGCGGCACCGGCGGGCAATTCACTCTGACGATCAAGGCCGACGATGGCCGTGGCGGCCAGGGGACGAGCAACGCCTTCACCGTCACTGTCACCGACGCGCCTCCCCCGCCCGTGAACCGTCCGCCAGTGGCCAACGCCAAAGCCTTGCCGGCAACCATTGAAGCACCGGACGATTCGGGCGCGACGATTACGCTGGACGGTTCGGCTTCATCCGACCCCGACGGCGACACGCTCTCGTATTCGTGGACGGACCTGGGCGCGGTGATTGCGACCCAGGCAGTAGCGGAGATCAAGCTGCCCGTTGGCACTCACGTTATCGGCCTGACGGTCAACGATGGCAAAGGCGGCGTCAGTTCAACCGCCGTGCAGACCGTAACCATCAACGCGCCAGCGCCGCCGCCTTCTGGCCCGGAGATCACATACATCTCGCCTTCGGGAGCCAAGCGCGGAGTAACGATTACAGTCACCATCAGTGGCAGCGGCTTCATGCCCGGATCACAGGTAACGATCTCTGGCAGTGGCATCTCGACCAACACAACCTACCTGAATCCAAATCAGTTGAACGTGCGCGTGACGATCTCATCCAACGCCTTCACTACCTTCCGCAACGTGACGGTGCTTAACCCGGATAATTCGTCGGTGACGAAAAACAGCGCCTTCATCATCAACCCCTAATCCCTAAATTGAAGCCAGGGTTAAGATAAAAACGGGGAGCGTGGGCGAGTTCATCGCTTACGCTCCCCGTTTTTTATCACGCTTTCGGCCAACCTCTTCACCCTGCATCATGCCTGCAACAACTGCCGCACCAGCTTCAAATCCTCCCAAGCTTCCCGCTTCTTTTCCGCCACACGCAGCAGATACGCCGGATTGAACGTCGGCACAACCGCCATCTCGTGTTCATTCAGCCGCAGCGAATAACAACGCCCGCGCAGGTCGGAGATGGTCTTTTTCGACCGCAGCAATGTCTGCGCCGCCAACGCACCGAACGCGACAATGACGCGCGGACGGACAACCAGAATTTGCCTCAATAGAAGCGGGCGGCAATCTTCAATCTCTTCCACCGAAAAGTTCCGTTCGCCCGGCGGAATGCACTTGATCACATTGCAGGTGTAGCATTCCCCGCCCGAACCCCACCCCACATTGATCGCCGCCATCATCTTCGTCAGCAGAATCCCTGACTGCCCCTGAAACGGCTGCTGTGAAGGCAGGTCATCAATGCCCGGCCCTTCGCCGATCAACATCAGATCGGCAGGCACCCGCCCCATCCCAAAAACAATCGGCATCCCGGGCTTACAAGCGCCACAAACATGGCTGCCGCGCAGATCAGCCAAAATCTTTTCCAGCGAATCCTCAGCGGGCACGTCCTCGCTTTCTGCGCGCGAGAGCGATTCTCCCAACGAAAGATCATCAAATAATGGGTTCAACTGTCCTTCCGGTTGCGCTTCTTTTCGTCTCTTCATAGCCAAAACTTTCGAATCTTCCCCAAAGCCAGACAAGCCCCTCCGTCTGGCGAAAACTGGATGGGGACTGCCGAAAACTTTCACCAGCTCACTGTCTTGACAGAGCAAAGGCCCATAAGTAAGATGCGCACTCGTTTTCGGGGCGTGTAGCTCAGCTGGGAGAGCGCCGCGTTCGCAATGCGGAGGTCAGGAGTTCGATCCTCCTCACGTCCATAGTAAAGTCCCGATCTGAAATTTCAACAAGTTTTCTGCCTTACTCCTCAGTAGCTCAATGGTAGAGCACTCGGCTGTTAACCGAGGGGTTGTAGGTTCGAGCCCTACCTGAGGAGCCAATCTTTTCAATCACTTAAAAAAGCCGCTTTCGCGGCTTTTTGTTTTTACTTCCACAATCAGCAATCCTCTTAATATGGAAACTCTGTTAGTCAGGATAACTTCAGAAAATCCCTACGTTCGACTTTTTCAGTCATAAATAGAGCCTCTTACTCTTGCGAAGCAGGAGCATACGATTCCAAATAGCCGCATCGGTCACAGCGGAAAGTCTTCACCGCCAGGTTTTCCCTGTCTTTTGTTTTGAGGCCAGTCCAAAAACTCTTTTCTGGCTCGCCCTCAATCCAGTAACTGACGTTTGGTATGTTGTGATCGCCTCGATCAAGGATAAAGCCTTCTTCCATCGCCGATTTGCATTTTGGGCAGGCTATCCTGGCATTGGCCATAATCATCTCCCTCCTGATGCGACTACTTCATTTGGCCCGTGCCCCACTTGATCGCGTTGACGGTCATCGTTTGATACCAGTCGGAAGTCCACACATCCGGACGATGGCCCATCTCGTTGTACATGACCTTGCCTTTGCCGTAATCGTGCCACCAGACCAGCGGGAAGTCTTTGGCGACAACGCCCTTTCGCGTCATATCGGTTTTGGATTGATCCAGGCTGACCAGCACGTGCGTTTTGTCGCGCCCGATGAAGTCTTTGATTTGATAAATCTCTTCCTTCATCGTCCAGCCTTCCGGCAGATGCTTGGTTACGGGATGTGTGCGGTCTTCAGTCTTGATGGTGACTTCAATATCCTGCGTCCACGGATGCTGATTGAAATAGCCGCCGATCATTTGGCCGTATTCCGGCCATTTGTAGAAGGTGTCGGTCGCGCTATGAATGCCATAAAAGAACTTGCCTGACTTAACCCAATCAAGCAGGTTTTTCTTTTGCGTGTCGGTCAGCGGAATTTCGCCCGTGGTGTAAAAGACGATCACGTCCAGATTCTTCAGTTCCTGCGGCGTCAGCTTCACTTCGGCCATCTGAGTGATGTCAACGTCCCAGCCGTTTTTAGCGCCAAGCTGTTCCATGATCTCTTCGGCCTGGTGCAGCACCGCATGACGGAAGCCTTTGCATTCGGTAACAAAGAGCAGTTTGGTTTTTCGTTGGGCGCTGGCATTGCCAATGGGTTGCGCGCAAAGAGCCACGACAAACGCCGCCGCGCAAAGGGAAAGCATCAAGGTTCGTTTGTAGCTGGTGAGCATGAGTTTCTCCGTTAGACACGTTTTGAGTACTGCCTTCGGGCGGATGACATTACATTACCAAATCATTCCGCCTGAAGGCGGTACTCAAAACCTAGTTTATGACCGATAGGCTTGGCGTCCGATGCCCTGCACCGGGATGCCCTGCGCGGCCAGCACTTCGGTTTGCAGCGCGTGCATACAGGCGGCCGCTTCGTCAATCCGGCGCGTGAAGGCGATTGAGCCTTGCAGAATTGGTTTGAGCAGTTCTTTGTCTTGCGTGCGCGCTTTGGGATATTCGTGCTCGACAATCAGGAAAGTGTTTTCGACATCGAGTTCAAGCAGTTCGCGCGCCGCCAGTTGATGATCCAGCCAATCCACGGTGCGGTTTTGCAGGTACGCCAGCGGATCATGTTTGGCCGTGCCGGGCAGTTCGTGTTCGCATAACACCACCTGCTTTTTCCAGGCGTTCAGGTGATCTACGGCGTTCGGCGAAGGCTTGCCATCAATCATATCGCCACGTTCGACGGTTTGTCCGCCGTATCCCCAAGCCGATATGCCCTTCGCGTCAATTACCTGACCTTTGACGTGGAAGCCTCCGATCAGGAAGTTGTAGCCTTCGTCTTTCAAGTACTGGAACAGCGAACGCGTGTCTTGGCCCATCAGAATGGCGTGCGATGGGTCGTAGTGAATGCGGAACTGATCACCAACGCCGTGCTTTTCGCAAATTCTATGCAGCGCGATCCACGTGCCCGGCGTGTAGGCAATGTTGTTGTGCCAGTTGTCGCCCGGCGCCCAGCCCGGCATCGGGCATTGTTCAATGCGGTAGACCAATCCACGCTCTTTTGCGGCTTTCAACAAGGGGATGAACCACTCTTCAAAATCCAGCAGGTTCTGATCCATATTCGTCTTCTGATTGCGTCCGACGAAGCCGCAGACGGCGGACACATTCAGCGCGACAGCCGAATCCATAATGCGTAGCATAAAGTCATGCTTCTTTTTGCGCAGTACAGGATCGTCGTGAAGCATGTTGTCGAAATAGCCGACTTCAGAAATGCCCACTTTGTATTCCTGCATCGCTGCTCGGACACGTTTGGCCCGGTCTCTGGTGAAAGGCTGGCGCAGATCCATGTGATTAGCCGTTGGGTCCAGCATTGCCTCCGCGGGGATATCGGATTCGGATGGATGCAGCGCTGAACCCAGTTGAATGTAATTCACGCCCAATTCGCTGGCGAAGCGAATCCATTCTTCGATGGCTAAATCAGGATCGGGATCGCGTTTTTCGCGCGGCGTCAGCTCTTGCAGTGCAGCAGTCAGCACGCCGACTTTCATAAACTTCGGCTCGAATGCTTTGACGGACATATGATGCTCTCCTCTGAAAATGAATGTTCGACAAACTTCAGTTTGTCGGGGTTCCCGAATGCGTGCGCTCACGAAGCCAGCGACAAACTGAAGTTTGTCGG
>JBDSAM010000250.1:0-5270 GCA_039922135.1 Blastocatellia bacterium | reverse complement strand
GTGCCTTTGACTTCGACCAGAGCGCCGACTGCCACTTTGGCGCGCGTCTGGTCAATCTTGGTGGCGTCCGTAACTTTAACCTTTGTCCTCGCGACCACCCATTCGCCGATCCAGCCTTGCGTGGTAGGCAGCATGGCAATCGTACCGACGATTACGGCTTTATCGTCCTGAGTGTTGGGCTGGGTGTCTGCCCAGCTTGTCGGCATCAAGCCGAAAATCAGGGCCGCAATAACTAACGCGGCTGCGAAACTCGGCCGCAGCCATCGGGTAATTGAATCTTTCATCATGCACCTCTCTTAAAAAATACCGGGTTAATGAATTAAGGGGAATAAGCAGCCGTTGGGCAATGTGGGCTTAATGAATGCAAAGCTTCGAATCAAAGGCGATCCGACCTCCCGTCAGAAATCAGATGGCAACCTATCACGCCGCCTTCGTTTGTGAAGATGTTTAATGTTAAGCCTGATGTCAGTGTTGGTGTCGGATGACCTTACCGTGCCATCCTTCTGTGGGCTTGCCGCGCTCAAATACTACGTGGCCATTGATGATCACAATCTCGATTCCCGTTGCCTTGCGCCGGGGTTTTTCAAAACTGGCGTGATCGGCAATGCGGTGCGGATCGAAGATGACCAGATCGGCAAACGCGCCGGAGCGAATCACGCCGCGATCTTTTAATCCAAATAACCGCGCCGGATACGAGGTCATCTTGCGAACCGCCTCTTCTAATGTCAGCAATTGGTCTTCACGAACAAAGCGCGCCAGGATTCGCGCAAACGCGCCGTAGGTTGCCGGATGCGGCAAACCGCGCCCGTAATCTTCGGCGTCGCTGCAAAAGGCGCTCAACCGATTGCGGGCGTATTTGCCGAGCAGCTCACGCTCGTCACTTTCGCCTGTCACTTCAAAGATCAGCATCGAAATCTGCCCGCGCTCTTCGATTATTAAATCCGAAATCGCGTCGAACGGCGTCTTGCCGGTCAGCGCGCCTAGCTCCGTTAGGCTGCGATTTTCGTAGCGTTTGTTCCTACGGCTTTCGACATACCCGATGCGGATGGCATTCCAGCCGGTGGCACGCACCAGATTGTGCGGCCAGCCGCTGGGCGAGCACGACAGCTTTTTATATTCGATGTCGCGTTCGATGCGCCGCCGCATTTTTTCATCTTTCAGTCGTTCGATCAGTTGATCCACGCCACCTTCCAATGCCCACGGCGGATAAAGCGCAATCATCATTGTTGCCGCCGCCGTGTAAGGAAACATATCGAAGCTCACGCGTAGGCCTTCGCGTTCGGCCTCTTCTTCCATCCGCAACACGCGATCAATTTTCGGCCAATGCTCGCGACCGACAGCTTCGTTGTGCGAATGGTGAACGCGCACGCCGGTCTCACGCGCCACGTCGAGCAACTCCTTGACCGCCGGAATCAGCGTCTCGCTCGATCCGCGAATGTGGCTGGCGTAAATGCCATCGTGTTCAGCCACAATCTTCGCCAATTCTTGCAGTTCATCCGGCGCTGAATACATCCCCGGCGGATAGATCAATCCGGTTGAAAGCCCCAACGCGCCGTCCTTCATCGCCTGCTCGACCATCGCGCACATCTGTTTCAACTGCGAACGCGTTGGCGTGCCCTTGGCCAGCCCCATAGCCGAAATGCGAATGGGGCCGTGCGGCACGAGCGTGGCAATATTCAAGGCCAGCCCCTTCTCTTCCAGCCGGTTCAAATATTCGCCGACCGTGCGCCACCGCCATTCCACAGGCTCTGGCGTCATCCAGGCATTGACCGCGCGCAAGGTGGCTTCAGCTTCGGCATTAGCAATAGGCGCGCATCCCAGGCCGCAGTTGCCGATGATCGTCGTCGTAATGCCCTGCGCCAATTTACAGCCCATCAACTCGGCTTGTCGTTTCGGATTCAGAGGCAGGATCAGATCGGCGTGCGAATGCGGATCAATGATGCCCGGAATGACAGTGAATTTATCTGCGTTGATGGTTTGCCTGGCGGTGGCAGGAAGCGCGCTGCCAGCCGGTTGGCTGATTGCCGCAATGCGATTGCCAGCGATGGCAATGTCGGCGCGATAAGCAGGCTGGCCGGTTCCGTCAATGACTTGGGCGTTCTGAATCAGCAGATCGAACTTCATCTTTACAACTCGCCTTCGTACTCAGCTAACATCACGCAAATTCGATCCAGCACCGCGCTCACGTCGCGCCCCGCGCCTGCATAATTGTTGCCCATCGCGCTGAAAACGACCATCTGCCCGCGCTTCGTAGCCACGTAACCTGACAGGGCGTTAGCGCCGGTCAGCGTACCGGTTTTGCCGCGCAGATTGCCCGCCGCTGCCGTATCGCGCATCCGCCGTTCCAGGGTGCCATCTACGCCCGCAACGGTCAGCGATTCGCGGAAAGCATTGGCATGCGCGTGCGTCTGCATAAATTCCAGCAAGCGCACGGTGGCGCGCGGCGTTACCAAATCCTGCCGCGCCAGGCCTGATCCGTCGCGTAAGCTCAAGGGCGCAACATCCACGCCTGCGCGCTGCAAAAACTGGCGACGCGCTTCGTTGCCGCGCGCGATGGTTGCTCGCGGCCTGCCGAAATCATCCAGTTCGGGCATCTCGCTTTGGCGGCCGCCTGCGCCCAGTTGCCGCAGCATCAATTCAGCGTGCAGGTTCTGGCTCGGCTTGTTGATGACCTTGATGATCTCGGACAAAGACTGAGATTGAACGCTGGCGATTTCGGTCATCTTCGATTCGTCGAATGGCTTGGCGATGCGGGCAATAGCGTCAACCCGTTCAACCTTGCCCAGCACGCGAACGCCGCGACGCGCCAAGGCTTCTTTCAGCAACGTTGCGGCGTAGCTGGCCGGGTCGTGAATGGCCACGTTTGCTTCATACTTTTGCGCCGTGCGTGGAATCGTCCCGTAAAATTCTACCGTGTTGCTGTCAAGCGGGCGATTGACGCCGATGCGCGTGCGCCCGCTCTCAGCCGTCTTCGCGTTGTTGATAACGCGGACGTATGCCGTCTGCGGTTGGATGGTGATCGTTGGCTTGTCACCAACTTTGCCGGGCGCGATGGTGAAACTGACGCAGTTGTCGTTGACGGTCAGCGCGCTCACCTCAGCGCCGTAATAAAACTGCAAATCATCCCACTCCCAACTAGGCCCGATCAGATCGCCTGCGAAAAAGCTGTCATCGCCGACCAAATTGCCGGTGATGATACGCAGGCCTGTGGCTTTGATCTGGTCGGCCAATTGTTCAATAGCCGTGATCTTATCGGCCGGTTTATGGTCGTCGTACTTTGCCGTGTTGTTGGCATCAAAGCGCGGGGATAGATTCGGATCGCCGCGGCCGTAGAAGATCAGATCGCCGCGCAAGCTTCCGCCTTTGCCTACGGGCCCTTGCTTGATTCTGGTTGCCGCATAGACAGATGTTTTGATCCTGAACTCTGGCCCAAAGGCATCCAGCGCGGCCGCCGACGTGTAGAGCTTCATATTCGACGCGGGCATGAACGATTTGCCGGCATCGCGCTCGAAAACGATCTTGTCGCGTCCGGCCTTCACCATCACTCCCCAACGCGCAGCAGCGAACTTCGGGTCGTCGAGCAGCGCGGCGATGCGCGATTGCAGTTCGGCTAGCGTTTGCGGTTTGTCGGTCTGTTGGTTCAGTACCGCGAGCGATAGCGAGCGGGTTGGTTCGGCGTGAATGCTATTCGAAATAGACCCGGTCTCTACCGCTCCCTGTACCGTACCGAACTGAGCGACCGACAGGCACACAACTAACGCGAGTGAAGTAAGACGATTGAGTGTTTTCATTAGGATGTAGCGATGAAGGTTTTCTGTGGTAGTGGGAATTGTTCAGCCGTTTCGATCCGGCCTTCGCCGTCAACGTTGTAATACTGCACTGCGCTGTTTTCAAAGTCCGCGATGCAGAAACAGGGATTGTGTTTTCGATAGAGCGTTCCGGCATTGATGATCGTCATCTCGCCGAAGCTGCGCACCGACCGATGATGCGTGTGGCCGTTGACGACGAAGGCGAATTCGCGAGTGGCTGCCAGTTTCCAAAGCGGGTAATTTGAATGCAGCGTAAACGAATCATCAAACGGCCAGACGCCGCCCATATCGTCTTCGCCCAGCCCGTGGCAGAGCAGCATGCGCCCCGCTACGGTTTCAAACTTCAAAGAAAACGGCAGCCGGTTCAAGTAGGCCCAGGCCAGCGCATCCAGATCGAAGCGCGTTTGCGCCTCCGGCAGCCCGCGCATCTCATTCTTCATCAGCCAGCGTTCGTGATTGCCACGCACCGTGATGACTTGGTACTGCTGTAATAGGGCGACACTGCGGTTCGGATCGCCCGGCCCGTCAACTATGTCGCCCACCGCGCAAACCAGATCGAGTTGTTCAGCTTGAAAAAATTGCAGCGCGGCTTCCAGACGGCGGTCTTCGCAATGAATGTCACCGATGACGCCAATGCGGTGCAGCTTCTCATGTGGGAGAGTTGGAGGGTTGTCCTGTGCCATCGCGCGCGAATATTTACCACACGGCGCATAAAACAAAAACTCCACCCTGAACGACTCGAGGTGGAGTTTTGAAACTCATTCAGCCGCTGCGCAAGCCTTTAGCCCTTGCCACCAAGCCTGAACGTCACGCCGCCGGTCACAGTCACCGGATACCCTGGCGTGGCGTGAATGCGTGACACGATTGGCGCGCCCGGGCGGATGCGCGATTCAAAGTAATTCTGCGTCTCGAAGTAATGTTTGCCGGTCAGGTTGTCCACCGACAGATTGAGTTCCACCCAGCGGCGAAGCTGTTTGTTGAGGCTAAAATCCAAAACATCGAAACCGGCAGCGCGAATCGAAGGGTCTTCGCCGTCCAGCCGGTAGTTGCTGATGTGACGGTAGCGAAGCGAACCGCTAAAGCCCTGCCAGCCAGCCAGCGTCAATCCGGCATTGCTGATGAAGTGCGGTGCGCTGTCCACGTAAACGCGCGGCGCGGTGCCGCGATAGAACGCATTCATCACGCGCGTCAGTCCGCCGTTGAAGGACACAAAGCGCGTCAGTTTGACGGAAGTCTTGGCTTCAAAACCATAAGACCGCGTTGGTCCAAGAAATTCAAAGCTGCCGTCGTCCGGGATGTAGACCTGTTCGTTCAACCGGTCAATCAGGAACAAATCCGTCGTCAGGCTAAGCCGTTTGAAGTTGTGCGACGTGCCGATTTGGTAAAAGTCCGTGGTTGAGACTCTTTCTCCATCAGGCTGCTGAACAACGCCGCGCGCGTCCTGACTGGAGATGCCTCGCC
>JBDSAM010000249.1:0-12315 GCA_039922135.1 Blastocatellia bacterium | reverse complement strand
CGGTATCAGATATGGTTGATTGCGCTTATCACAGTGGCCTTACTACCGTCGTTGATGGGCTCGATTACACAATTAAGAAATTCGAGTTTGACGACCTGCGCGTTTCCGGGAATGGTGATGCGGTCTTTGCCACTTTCCTGGGGACGGTCTATTTCCAAACCAATGGCCAGGACTTGACCGTGCAATACCTCTACACCAGCAATGTCATCGAACGAGGTGGGCAATTGAAGATCGTGGCGGATCACATCAGCCGTAAGCAATGATCGCCAGGCATTAATGCAAAGCAAAAGGCAGGCAATCGTTTTTACGAAAGCCTGCCTTTTGCTGTCACAGCCGACTTTAAACCAACTATAGCTTTAAGAGAGACATAACGTTATTAAGTTGCGTATTTGCCGCCGCCCAAATCGTGGTCAAAGCCACATCTAGCATCAATCGGTCTTCCTGCCCCAAAGCATTAACCGCCGGCTTAATAGAATACTTTTTCATCAAAGTCGCTCCTGGTTCTATGGCGATAGGCAGCGCGCCAAGGCCTTGTGCTCCACCCCAGGCTTGTCCTGCATCCGTATAAGCTGCCATAGCGGCGGCGAGACCTGCCTTTACCGCCCCTTCAGGAATCGAGGTCAGCGCTTCATCAAAGATAACTTTGGTTTCAATCAGCACACTGCCGTACTGACTATAAGGCAACCCATATTGTGCAGCAGCAGCTAACTTGCGCAACGCAACATAGGCTCTGCGACCATTTGCCATTGCCTTGTCAGCTACCAGTTCAGATTGGTTGACGGTAACTTCCGGGTCAGCCTTTGCATCAGGTTTGTTGCTCGTCGCTTTTTCATTCGGAAGATATGTTAGGGTTTCAATATCGCTCAACCTGATAATTTGTGGGCCTTTAGTCAGTTCGACTTGAACCGTCTGGTTATCGCGCCGAAGAAGATTTCCAATCAATAGGTCGCCATTTTTCATTTTGATCGAAACCGATTGCTTCATACCTGATGGCAGCGGTTTCGATGGTGTTGATGCAATAACAGGCGTGGCGCGAACTGGTTTTGCCTTCTGCCGCGAACGGGTTTGGCCAATAGCGATTCCACCTAAAAGAAAGATAGCTAAAATCGTGATAATGACTGCTTTGACCTGTTTCATTGCAAGACTCCTGTTCTCTTAGAGGACGACTTATTGGGCAAGCGGTTATCGTTTGCCCTTTCACAGATTTTTATGGAAAGGACGTGCCAGAGTCCTCAGAATGTCTGAACTGAAATTTTACTTCTCGATTTTGTACAGATGTGTTCTGGTTCGCAGGTAAAAAGCCTTGCCAGCAATGGCCGGTGAAGCCAGAAAACCTTCGTCCAATTTATTTTCGGCTAACATCTCAAATGTCCGGCCCGGTTTGATGATGGTGGTCTTGCCATCCTCGCTGAAAAGCCAAATCTTGCCATCGGCATAAACGGGTGAAGCGGAATATTCGCCGCCGATGCGCTGTTGCCAAACAACGGTCCCTGTCTTCGCTTCAACGCAACTGGCGATGCCGGTGTCGCCGATCATATAAATCAGATCATCAATCAGCAGGATCGAAGGTTTGTTCGATACCCCGCGCTTAACACGCCAGGCGATGTGCGTATCGGTAATCAGCCCGTTGCCACCAGTACGCACGGCCAGCAATTGTCCAGCGGAAAATCCAGTGGGAAAGAAGATCATCCCGTGACCAAGAACAGGCCGCGTACTGGCCGAATGTTGCGCGCGCTCTTCCACCCGCCACAGCTCTTTGCCCGTCAGCGGGTCATACGAATACGCCGCCTTTGCCCCCAGGCTGATCAATTCCCAACGCCCGTCAATCTGTGCGACGTGCGGCGTGGAAAAGGCCTTGCGCAGATCGCCTTCGGCAGCGGGCTTGCCGTTTTTGTCCAGGTCTTGAAAGTCTATCGAACGTTTAGTCTGCCAAACCGTCTTGCCGGTGCGTTTGTCCAGCGCGGCGACAAACTGCTGATCGCTGCCGTCGAAGTGCATAATCAACAGATCGCGAAACAGAATCGGAGACGAACCCGAACCGCGAAAATGATTGCACTCGAAATCGCGCCGCTCCCATAAAACCTTGAACGTCGTCGTATCAATGCAAGCCGTGCCCGGCGAACCGAAGGTGATGTAAACGCGCCCTTTCTCAATCACGGGCGTTGGCGAAGCATAGGTGTTGAACGGGTGCGCATACTGCGGCTGAGCAACATCAAACAATTTCATATCGCGGATGATCTTGCCGGTGTCGCGATCCAGACAAAGCGCGAACAGTTTGCGCCCGTCCGGCGAAGCCGTCGTCAACCAAACCTGCTTGCCGTAAATCACGGGCGACGACCAGCCACGATCGTGAATGGCCGTCTTCCAGACGACGTTCTGTTTCTCGCTCCAATTGAGCGGCAGGTCTCGCGCGTCGGAATGGCCCGTGCCGTCAGGCCCGCGAAACTGTGGCCAATTGTCGGCGGCCTGCGCCAACGAACCAAAGAACAGCAGCAAAATCGTGGTGATAAATCGCCTCATCTTCTTCCTCCTAATCTTCCTTCGTTATCGGGACAGGCCGAAGTTTGCTCCACATCTTCATCATTGCCTCAAAGCCACAGCAATGCCTGCTCGACTGCCCGTCCAGGGATGATTGTGCCCCAACCTTGCCTGTTCACCTCGACGCCATCCAATCGGATTGCAGTATCAATCAGGATGCGTTTGACCTGCTGCGGCGTCAATTGCGGATTCGCTTCAAGCATCTGCGCTACAACCGAAGAGACAATGGGCGCGGCAAAACTGGTTCCATCCACGTGTTTGTAGCTGCCACTGATGACATTGGCATCATGAATTTTGACGGACACCAGTTGGCGAATCAGGTACACGGGCAGATCACTCATCGCGTCCAGTTGCAGATCAATGCCGGGGCTGGCTTTCAACACATCGCGCAATTCGCTGTCCGGCGCGTCTTGCAACATATCGTACAGGCGCGCTTCGGCGGCAGTCGGCGTACCTGGCAGAATCGGCGCGGCCAGCCAGATGCTGGGCGCAACGATTTCAGGTTTCTGCAACCCGTCAATCGTCGGGCCATAAGAAGAGTGGTACGGCGCGCTGTCGCCCAGTTCCAGCGTGTTGCGGTCATTGAAACCGCCCACCGTAATCACCGATGGCGATGAAGCCGGCGGTAGAATGGCGTGCCTGCCGCCTTTGCCTGCATTACCCGCCGCACAAACAACAACCATCCCGGCTTTGACGGCGCGCTCGGCTGCCTGCGACAAACCATCGGTCAAATAAGACTCTTCATAATCGCCGCCGCACGAAACATTAACCACGCGAATGTTGAATTGTTCGCGGTGTTCAATCACCCATTCCAGCCCGCGCCGTATGTCGTCGTGCACGATGCGATGGGCCGTGCCAACTTTGACCAGCACAACATTGGCGTCACAAGCCAGCCCGCGATATACGCCCGCTGACAAATACCCATTCCCTGCCGCTGCCACCGAAGTCATCATCCCATGCCAACTGGAATCATCTGGCTTGCGGAACTCCTCTTCATCGTGATTCGTCCAATTCTGTTGGTCAATCTTGACGTAGCGCAGAATGCGGTTCTGCGGCTCAGTCAAATCAGGGTGGGGATAAAAGCCGGAATCGAGAAAGGCAATAGTGACGCCGCGTCCGGTAAAACGTTCGTCCGCGCCGACGCGCAACGGCGTTGGCAGAATGCGATACCCGCGATTACCGAAGACGTTTGGGTTGGCGCGCAACCGGTCGCAGGCTGCGCGAAACAAATCGAAACACGGAGCGCATAATCCTTGCGTGGCATGCCAGCCCGGTTCATTCGAGCGAATCAATGAGATGAGCGATTCATCCGCTTCCCCGCCATCGGGCAATGCCCGATTCCCTGACCGGCCACAAAGCGGACACAGTTCGTGAAATGTCATGAGTTGAAGTGAGGAGAAAGATTCTTGCTTGTCGAGCGCAGCCCTAGAGACGCCCCAGGCGACTACTCTGATGATCGTCCAAGAGCCTGATTCACACCGCGCCGCATGTTATCGAGTCCTGCTGCCTTATTTATAAAGGATGTCTTATCGTCCACCGGCACTCCTGTCAGCCCACGAGTCGTGCGGTTGGCGGTCGAGATAATCACCGGAATCTCTTTCAATCGTTCGACTGAGCGAATGTGTTTGAGCACCTCGTAGCCTTCGACGTAGGGCATCATCACATCCAGGATGATGAGCTTGAAGTCACTGTCGCGATCCAGAATTTCAATCGCCTCACGCCCATCTTCAGCTTCGATAACTTGCAGGCTCTCTTCCTCTGTCACCGCTTTCCACAATACACGAGCGTCGCGGTCGTCATCGGCGATTAATACTCTGTCGGGCATTTAGGGACCTCCTTGAACAAATTTCTTCGGGTGCTGGTTTGAGGCGCGCAATCTATCACGCCCCCCTGTATTGGCTCAACGAGCAAGAAATGTGGAGGCCAGTGTGAAGCTGAAAAAAATGGCGTATTATTTGCCAAGCCGATGGCTAATAATCAACCTTGGAGTAGACAACTCCTCATAGGAGATAATCATGACGACTCTTGCAAGCGGAACGTTTGAAGTGAAGCTAGCTCCTCAGGCGCCGGACGACAACGCCGGGGATGCTCCCTTGGGCAGAATGACAATTGACAAACAATTCCACGGCGATCTGGAAGCGACCAGCAAGGGCCAGATGCTGGCCGCCATGACAGAGGTCAAAGGCTCAGCCGGTTATGTCGCGATAGAACGGGTCAGCGGAAAGCTGGCTGGTCGCAGCGGCACTTTTGTACTTCAGCACAGCGGCACGATGACGCGCGGCGCAGTACAGTTGACTATTACGGTGGTGCCGGATTCGGGTACCGGCGAACTGGTGGGGCTTGCGGGCAAGATGGCTATCAATATCGCTGACGGAGAGCATTCGTACGACTTCGAATACACGCTTGACGATACTCCTTAAAAAAACTGCTGCCCGCTGTAAGGGTGTGCAAATGCTTTTCAGCGATTACAGGTAAACGCCCCGATCACAAACTCAATGAGGCAATTCGCTAAGTTGACGCCCCTACATTCGGTCATTAAAATCCGTCTTCCTTAAATCAATAGGCAATAAGTTGAAGATGCAATCTAAAGTTCTGCCGATTACACAAACGTTCAGGAGAATCATTCAATGCGACGCGACGTCACCAGTTGGTACAGTGAACGCCTGTTCCAACAGATGCCACTTGTAGCGTATGGGCATTACGGCCCGCCGATCTTAATGTTGCCCACTGCGGCAGCAGACTTCCTTGAATACGAACGCTTTCATCTGATTGACTCAATCAAACCCTGGCTGGATGGCGGTAAAGCGAAGGCCTATTCAGTCAACAGCGTCAACCGGCTGGCGCTGCTTAACAACAAAGCCACGCCTCAGGAAAAGGTTGAATGGCTGAACCGTTATGACAGCTACCTGATCAATGAAGTGCTGCCGCTGATTCGGCAGGATTGCGGCGGTGGCGACGTAAAGCCGCTGGTGGCGGGCATCAGTTTAGGCGGTTATCTGGCCGCGAATACTTTCTTCCGCCACCCTGATTTGTTTGGCGGCGTGATTGCGATGAGTGGCAGTTACGACATCCGCGGTTATATGGACGGGTATTACAACGAAAGCGTCTATTTTCATAACCCTGTGGATTACCTGTCACATTTAAACGACAACTATCTACTGCCGATTCTGCAACACGGAGGACGGCAGATTATTCTCTTCAGCGGACAGGGCGCGTACGAAGCGCCTGATCGTTCGCGCCAGTTATCTGGTATTCTTAACAGCAAAGGCATTCCGCACTGGCTGGATATGTGGGGCCACGATGTAAACCACGACTGGCCGTGGTGGCGCAAAGCAATGCCACATTATTTCGGCAAACTATTCGGTTGATCGTCGGCACAGCACCGGGAGCGTTAGCGACCGGGCCTGGGCGTCAACTTAATTATTGGTAGAGCACCGGTAGCGTTAGCGACCGGGCATTTAACAAGAAGGACACCAATCAAGCTATGAAACAGATACTTTTTGCATTGACCATCGCCTGTGCGCTGATGATTTCAGCCACGGCGCACGACAAGAAACAAGAAAGCAAGCAAACAAAACAGACAGCGGCCAAACAGACAACGGCGAAAGCCAAAACCGCGAAGGTGGAATTTCTGGCCAAGGGCGACGGCGTTGATACTTGCCCAGTGACTGGCGAGAAGATTGAAAGCAAAGATGTCAAAGGTGATTTCTTTGGCCGCACGGTTTACTTCTGTTGCGCCGGTTGTCTGGATGAAGCCAAGAAGCAGCCCGCCGCCTACATCAAGAAAACGCACGCCGAGCAGTTGGCTGCGATCAAAAACGCCGCACCTGCGAAAGAAGAAGCGCACGATCACCATGCCAACCACGAGATGGCGCAGGACAAGGCCGACAAGGCCAAAGATGCTGAGCCGAAGTTCCTGGGCAAAGGTGATGGCATTGAAACCTGCCCCGTGACGGGCGAAGCAGTCAACAAGAACCTGAAGGGCGAAGCCAACGGTCAGACCTTCTACGTTTGCTGCGAAGGCTGCATCGAGACAGTAAAGAAGAATCCAACCGCGTATCTGAAAAAAGCTGAGAAGAAGTAGGCCTACGTGGAGCGTGGTCACCCCGCCCGCAATAAATAAAAGTCGCGAAGCTTCCTGGTCCCTGTGCTGTTGGTGAATCCTTCAGCCAAAGAATAGAAGGCTATCGCGACTTTTATTTATTTTACGCCCGGACGATTGCGCTCCTTGGCGGTACGCTGCCACGATTAGCCCAAGGCTTTGACCAACTGTTTGCCCGTGTTTTCGCCGCGCAGCATGCCAATGAAGGCACGCGGCATGTTTTCAAATCCCTCGATAATGTTTTCGTGATATTTCAACTTGCCGTCTTTGATCCATTCGGCCATCTGCTGCAAACCTTCGCCGAAGCGCGCGGCGTAATCCGACACCAGAAAGCCTTGAACCTTTGACCGTGTGACGATCAGCAAACCCAGCAGGCGCGGGCCAAGTTCCGGCTTTTCGACGTTGTACTGCGAAATCTGGCCACAGATTGAAACGCGGGCATGCACATTCAACAATCGCAGCGCGGCATCCGTAATCTCTCCGCCGACGTTGTCGAAGTAGGAATCAATGCCGTTCGGACATAGTTCGCGCATCTTGGCAAAGTAGTTGGTGCTTGTTTTGTAATTGAAGGCTGCATCAAAGCCCAATTCGTCTGTCAAGTATTTGATCTTGTCATCAGTACCGGCAATGCCGACCGCGCGGCAGCCTTTGATTTTGGCGATCTGGCCGACCAGCGCACCGACCGCGCCCGCTGCACCCGACACCAGCACCGTTTCACCCGGCTTCGGATCGCAAACATCCAGCAAGCCAAAGTATGCTGTCAGCCCAGGCATCCCCAGCACCCCGACTGCGGTTGAGATTGGAGCCAGGCTCGGATCAACTTTCCGCACGCCCGTGCCATCAGACGTGGCAAACTCCTGCCAGCCAAACTGGCCGCTGACAATATCGCCAGTCTTGAATTTGTCATGCTTTGATTCGATGACTTCACCGACGACGCCACCGGTCATGACTTCACCGATCTGAACAGGCTTGGCGTACGACTTCACATCGTTCATTCGTCCACGCATATACGGATCAACTGACAGATAATGCGCGCGCACCAGGAATTCGCCTGTTTGGGGAGATGGGATGAGCGATTCGACAAGGTTGAAATCGGACTCTTTGGGAAAGCCCGTGGGCCGGGCCGCCAGAACGAATTGCTTGTTTACGGATTGCATGGATTTTCCTCCGGTGAAGCTTCAGATGGTGGTTTGTTGAATGGATAAATCGCTTGACAGTGAACTGACCGCTCGGTCAGTCTAGCTGCCGAACCACAGCGAGTCAAAAATCCGTACGGACCGGGAGCCGTAGCGACCCGGTGGAGGCGGGATGCTTCGTTTGTAGAATTACCCGGTCGCTACCGCTCCCGGTTCCGTACCCAATTGGAGGACGAAACTTGAGTTGGCAACCAGAGGTTGACGAGATCAAACGCCGCATCGAACTGGCCAAACAGATGGGCGGCGAAGCCAATGTGGCGCGGCAGCATACGAATGGCCGCTTGACCGTGCGGGAACGCATCGAACGTTTGCTTGATCCTGAATCGTTTCACGAAACCGGCGCGCTGGCGGGCAAAGCGGCTTACATCAATGGTGAACTGATCGAGTTCCTGCCCGCCAACTTTGTGTTTGGCAGAGGGCGCATTGACGGTCGGCGCGTGGTGGTTGGCGGCGATGATTTCACCGTGCGTGGCGGCGCGGCGGATGCAGCCATCGGCAACAAGATGGGCTATTCGGAACGCATGGCGCGCGAACTTCGCCTGCCAATGATTCGCTTGGTGGAAGGAACCGGCGGCGGCGGTAGCGTCAAGATGCTGGAGACGATGGGCCGAACGTATGTGCCCGCCAATCCATCCTGGGACATTGTTGTGGCTTCGATGTCGGAGATTCCGGTAGTTGCTGCCTGCCTGGGGCCGTGCGCGGGCTTGGGCGCGGTGCGCGTCGTCAGTTCGCACTTTTCAGTGATGGTCAAAGAAGTCAGCCAGTTGTTTGTCGCCGGGCCGCCCGTTGTTGAACGCGGCGTTGGTGAGCGTGTAACAAAAGAAGAACTGGGCGGCGCTCACATTCACGCACACGGCAGCGGTTGTGTGGACAATGAAGTCGAAACCGAAGATGAGGCTTTAGTTCAAGTTCGCCGCTTTCTGTCTTACCTGCCATCGAACGTCTGGCAGGTTCCGCCGCGCGTCGGAAGCAGTGATGACGTGGACCGCCGCGAAGAAGAATTGCTTTCAGTCATCCCGCGCGACCGTCGCCGGTCTTATGATATTCGGCATTTACTGAGCCATGTGCTGGATCGTAATTCGTTTTTTGAAATTGGCCGCTTTTACGGCAGGCCTTTGGTGACTGGCTTGGCGCGATTGAATGGGTATCCGGTCGGCGTTTTGGCCAGCGACCCGCAACAGGGCGGCGGCGGGCTGGATGCCGATGGCAGCGAGAAGATGACGCGCTTTGTTGATCTGTGCGACACGTTCCATTTGCCAGCGGTCAACTTCGTGGATCAGCCGGGCTTTTTGATTGGCACGCGCGCCGAACGGCAGGGAACTGCGCGATATGGCGCGAGGGCGATGGCGGCGGTTTATCAAGCCACGGTACCGTGGGCTTCGATCATCCTGCGCAGGGTTTTCGGTGTCGCAGGCGCGGCGCACGGCAACGCGCAGGCATTGAATCTGCGCTACGCCTGGCCGAGCGGCGATTGGGGATCGCTGCCAATCGAAGGCGGAGTCATGGCGGCATATCGCCGCGAAATTGAAGCCTCACCCGACCCGGACGCGCGGCGGCAGCAGATCGAAACCATGCTTAACGAACTTCGCTCGCCCTTTCGCACTGCCGAAGCCTTCGGCGTTGAAGAGATGATTGATCCGCGCGACACTCGCCCATTGCTCTGCGATTGGGTGGAGATGGCTTATGAACTGCTACAGTCGCAATTGGGTGTGCGGTTGCGAGGTTGTCGGCCATAAGAAATAAGAAAAGGGTTTGTAATAATACCGCTAAGTGGCTTTGCCGCCCGATGTCCGGCAAGTCTCTGACTTGCCGGAACAGACCTTTTTAAGTTTTCAGGGCTATGCCCGTTTTGGGCGCAGCCCGGGAACGCAACACGCAAGCGGAAGGCCATAGGCCTTCCGCACATCAGGCGGCAAAGCCGCTTTGGTTCTACAGAATATGAACATTCATTTGAAAAGCTGCATTAGGTTTGGCCTGTTTCTGTTGTTCGTTGGGTCGCTCTGCCAGCTTGCAGTCGCGCAGTGGGTTGAACAATTGAGCGGCGTAAAAGCCCGTCTGCGGGCGGTGAGCGCCGTCAGCGATAAAGTTGCCTGGGCCAGCGGCGCTGGCGGCACTTGTCTGAAAACGACAGACGGCGGCGCGACATGGCAATTGATGAAAGTTCCCGGCGCGGCTTCGCTGGACTTTCGCGATGTAGATGCGTTCGATGCCAACACCGCCTACCTGCTGAGCATTGGCGAAGGCGAAAAATCGCGCATCTACAAAACCACCGATGGCGTGGGCACGTGGCAGTTACAGTTCACCAACCGCAATCCGAAAGCCTTTTTCGATGCGATGGCGTTCTGGGATGCGAAACGTGGCGTGGCATTCAGCGATCCGGTGGATGGGCGGTTGATCATCATCAGGACGGAAGATGGCGGCAGGACGTGGACGGAAGTTCCCGCTGCTGGGATACCTGCCGCAATGCCCAATGAAGGCGGTTTTGCGGCCAGCGGCACGTGCATTACCGTCGAGGGACGCAACAACGTTTGGATCGCGACGGGCGGCGGCGTCGCACGAGTCTATCGTTCCACCGACGGCGGAAAGACCTGGCAAGTCGCCGCGACACCAATCATCAGTGGCGGGCAGGCGACGGGCAATTTTTCGATTGCCTTCAAAGACCCCACCCACGGTGTGATCGTCGGCGGCGATTACACCAAAGAGACCGAAGCACGCGACAATGCCGCCATAACCAGTGATGGCGGGCGCACCTGGATGCTGACGAAGTCCTTGCCGGGTGGCTTTCGCTCCGGCGTTGTTTATTTGAAAAATGGAAAAATGACAGCCATTCTTGTTGTCGGGCCTAAAGGAACGGACTACTCATTGAACGATGGAACAAGCTGGACAAGCCTGGGCGCAAGCGGGTATCACGCGGTCGGGTTTGCTGGCACGACGGCTTGGGCAGCGGGCGAAGGCGGGCGAATCGGCAAGTATGTTTGGAGTTCTGGTAGGTAATTGAAGCGCGTGTAGATGTCACGAGTGGTAGAACAGGTTACCAACCTGCTCTACCAAATATGGTCTTAATACAGTTCTGAAATCTGATCTAAAATGTGATGAGCGAGCCTTGTTCATCAAACAGATTCTCTGATTCGCCCAGGATTTCGACCTTGTCTTTGATCTCATCCAGCGCCGCTTCCGACACGTACATTTCGCTCAGGTGCAAGGTATCCGTGATGCGCACAATCTTCTTGGATTTGTGTGGATCGTGGCTGGCGCGAATGCCCCATTCCAATGCCTGTGCGTCGGTGGGCGCGACGATGGGCAGCATGAAGTGCTCATAAAACCCGCTGGTGATTCCATTCATATAGGTCGCGTCCCAATCTATCTTATCTGCCAACCGCCGGGTCACCACGTCCGCCAGGCCAATGCCACAGGCATTGCCGTGGGAAGCATCGGTCAGGTCTGTCACCACGATGACTTTGATTGCGGGGAATTCCGGTTCTGCCTCTCCACGAATTCGCATTCGTCCGATGATGTTCGGGTCCATGCCTGATCCGCTGATGTTTTTGCCCAAGGCATCCACAATCAGCACGTCAATTTCATTAAGCGGAAAGCTGGGCATCATCGCTTTCGCGGTGTTCAATAATTCCGGTTCTCGGCGAAGGATTTCTTCCGGGGTCAGGGCTTCGATGATGGATGTTTCGTCATATGCATTTTCGACAATGCCGACCCCCAGAATGATTTTGCCAGTTGCCAGAATTTTCCGTGCGGCTTTGGGCATCAGCGTTTTCAGGCCGTAAATACCGAAGGCGTGCAGGGCATTTGCCAGACGTTCCTTTCCCAATCCAATAACGCTCATTTTCACCAGACCGCTTTCGTAATCGCCATGAAACGCTGTGTGCGGTTTGATTCGATTGATCAGGATGACGCCATCTGATTCGAACGCGTGCCGATCCATAAACAGCGGGATTTCCAGGTCGCCGTTGTCCAATTCCATGACTTCCATCGAAGAGCGAACGGGGCAGCCCATCGCCTCTTCCGTAACGCCGTAGGATGCCAGGATTTCCCGCTGGCCTTCTGCTGTTGCCCCACCGTGACTGCCCATGGCGGGAAGGATAAACGGGGTGCCGCCTTTGGCTTTGACAGCCGCAGCCACTGCCTTTGTGATGCGGGCAATATTGGCAATGCCGCGACTGCCAACCGCGATTGCGATTCGCGCGTCTGGCGAACAGTGCCATTTTCCGGACTTGAGTTGCTGGGCGACGGCCTGCTCAATATCCGCAATTGCCGTGCTCTCGAAATGCTGCCGAATCTTGGTAAACAGATAGTCATTCATCAGGATTCCTACCGTCAAAATAACGAAAAAGTTTTTTGGTTAGCGGGATTGTTGCTTGATAACGCGAGAGATCGAGCGAGGCTTTTCACCTGCACTTTCCACTCTCCGGCCTTCATGGCGAGGCTTACCATGCCCGTCTCCCTTTCGGATTACAAGGTGAAATG